>SBAV01000254.1 GCA_005239965.1 Methylobacter tundripaludum | reverse complement strand
TTTTGTTGTTAAGCACAAGTTTTGTCTTTGGCGTAGTCTTCCTGTTTCAGTTGCCGCTTGAGCGAATAGCGCAAATCCCTGGAAGATGGTTGATTTTTACCGTGCTTGTTTCAGGCGCTCAATTTCTTATCCAGATGCGCCTAACCTTATGGCAGGCAGCCAATCAACCGGTAAAGTATGGCTTGTTACGCATAGGTCAGAGCGTAGTGACGGCAGCTATGGTTCTTTGGTTAGTCAAATATCTTGATATGGGATGGCAGGGCAATGTTTTGGGGCACGGCGGCGTCATGCTGGGTTTTGCGCTGTTTGCCTTGCTTTTTTTGGCTGGAGGCGGCTGGTTTTCCGGTAAATGTTCGAAAAGCTACGCTAAAGATGCCTTGCAATTTGGTGTCCCCCTTATTCCCCATGTTATTGGCGGAATGCTGCTCGCCATGATTGGCCGCGTTATGATTGCCAATATGCTCAATGTCGAACAGGTTGGCATTTACATGGTCAGTGTGCAGATTGGGATGGCACTGGGTCTGTTGACCGATTCTTTCAATAAAGCCTACGTCCCTTATCTTTTTAGGACATTAAAAACGGTTGACAGCAAAGGACGCAGGGCCCTGGTACGTTCTACCTACTTGTACATAGTGATTGTTACCTTAATTGCGACGTTGGTGGGGCAATTTGCACCGGATATTTTGGGCATTGTGGCCGGTGAGAAATTTAGGGCCGCTTCAGGAACTTTAATTTTTATTGCGACCGGTTATGCGTTCAATGGCATGTACTACATGGTGACCAACTATATTTTTTACGAAAAGAAGACGGCGTATTTATCGGGCTTGACCTTGGGGTGTGGATGTTTTAATGCGTTGATCAGCTATTTTTTGATTGCACGATTGGGCGTTTTGGGGGCGGCGATTGGCTTCATGTGTGCCCAGGCCTTGCTGTTTGCGGGTACCTGGATCATTGCCCATAGGGTCCATCCTATGCCTTGGGGTAAAGCGCTTTTTTACAGGATGGCATGAGTGATAATGACGGCAGCTAAGCACTTTTTAAGTGTAGGACAGGAAATGTGATGCGCATTTTGGCGATTATCCCTGCACGTTCCGGTTCTAAACGGTTGCCGGGTAAAAATACGAAATATCTGATCAATAAGCCGCTGATTTCTTGGACAGTTGAGTTTGCGCAATCTGTGCCGTGGTTTACTGCGATTCATGTGTCAACAGACAGCCAAGAAATTGCTGATATCTGTATAAATAGCGGTGTGCCTGTACCACAATTGCGGCCTGCTGCTTTAGCCACTGATGAAGCCACAACATTTGACGTGGTACAGGACGTTTTGGATGAACGGCGCAAGCAAGGGCAGTCATTTGATAGTGTTGCCTTATTGCAGCCAACAACGCCAGTTCGTTTCAAACAGCGCTGGGATGATGCCTACCAATTATTAAACAGCGGCAATTATGATGCTGTGGTGGGCGTTTCACCAGCCGATACGCATCCTTACCTGGTATTTCGAAATTCGGAAGCCGGTTTTCTTGAGCCTTGGGTAAGTCGTGACATCACCCTTACCCGATCACAAGATTTTCCGCCGGCTTATGCGGTTAATGGTTCCTTGTATTTAATAAAAGTGGCTGCTTTGCTCAAACAAAAAACATTTTTCCCGAAAAAATGCGGCTCGGTGATATGTTCTGAACCTGTTGAAAACAGTGATATTGATACGCTCTTTGATTGGCGTGTCGCCGAGATGTTGATTACAGACTGGATGACTCAATGAAAACATTTATTATTGCTGAAGCGGGGGTCAATCATAATGGCAGTGAGCAGCTTGCATTGCAATTGGTTGATGTTGCCGCACGTTGTGGCGCGGATGCGGTTAAGTTTCAAACCTTTTCTGCGGATAAGCTGGTGCGTAAAGGCGCTGAAAAAGCAGAATATCAAAAGCGCGAAACAGGTGAGGGCGATCAGTATACCTTGCTAAAGAATCTGGAAATGCCGGAAGATTTGCACCGTAAACTTTTGGAACGCTGCAAAATACTGAATATTGAATTTATGTCAACGCCATTTGATGAGGATGCCACTGATTTTCTGGTGGCGCTGGGTATGCGGCATATTAAAATACCATCCGGTGAAATTACCAATCACCCGTTTTTAACGCATCTGGCAAGTAAAAATATCCCTTTGATTTTATCAACCGGCATGGCCACGCTGGCTGAAATCGAAGAAGCGGTTGACGTGATTCGCCAGACGCGGGAGCTGCAAGGTTTTGACGGCGAATTAAACGCCATGCTCACCGTATTGCATTGTACTTCCAACTATCCTGCCGCGCTTGAAGATGTTAATTTACGGGCCATGACAACCATTGCACAGGCCACCGATTTGCCGGTTGGCTATTCCGACCATGCTGCGGGCACTACCGTGGCGGTGGCGGCGGTGGCAATGGGGGCGACAGTGATTGAAAAGCATTTTACCCTGGACCGCAATTTGCCAGGGCCTGACCATAAAGCATCATTGGAACCCGATGAGCTGGCGGACATGGTAAAGCGTATCCGTGAAGTGGAGCGTGCGAAAGGTTCGCCACTCAAACAGCCGTGTGCCAATGAATTGCCTGTACGTGAATTGGTGCGGCGCAGTGTGACTTTGGTTCAGGATATAGCAGCGGGGGAATGCATTACCCAACAGCATGTTGCGCTCATGCGCCCTGGCAACGGTATTGCCCCCAAGGAATTATCAGCGGTTATCGGCAAGCGGGCCTTACACGACCTTAAAGGCGGCGTGACCTTGCAATGGAGCGATGTGGAGTGACCGATATTCCGCGAAAAATTTGTTATATATCCGGTACGCGCGCTGATTTTGGCCTGATGCAAACCACTTTGCAGGCCATACAGGCAAATTCGAGGTTCACATTGAGTGTGGTGGCAACCGGTATGCACTTGTCAGAGCAGTTTGGTTTAACGGTACGTGAAATTGAGGCGGCAGGGTTGACGGTATCGGCCCGTATCCCGGTTGATATTGAGATCGGTACCGGGGCGGCGATGGCACGTAATCTGGCAAAAACACTCGATGGCTGTGTAACGGCACTGGAAGCGCTGCAACCTGATAGGGTGATGGTTTTGGGTGACCGGGGCGAAATGCTGGCCGGTGCAATCGCTGCCATTCATTTGAATATTCCTGTGGTGCATATCCACGGCGGCGAGCGTTCGGGTACGGTGGATGAACCTGTGCGCCATGCCATCTCCAAATTGGCGCATTTTCATTTTGTGGCTACCCAAGATGCGCGTGAGCGGCTAATTCGCATGGGTGAGCGGTGTGACCATATTTTTGTGACGGGTGCCCCAGGCTTGGATGGCTTGTTGGAACTGGCTACGATTGACCGGGCTTCTTTGTGCGCGCCGGTGAATTTTGATGCTGATAAACCGCTGGCTTTGTTTGTTTATCATCCGGTTCTGCAAGAGGCTAACC
>SBAV01000104.1 GCA_005239965.1 Methylobacter tundripaludum | reverse complement strand
TGTTTGCAAACAAATTAGTAGGAAATCAACTTTATGCTTTCAATTTACTCTTAATGTTTGAGTAAAGTATAATTATATTTGATATCAAGGAACTAATAAGTATGAGAAATTTCGGTGTAAAGCTTAAGTTGGCAAAAGAATTCGCAGGTTTTGTTGGGACTTCATCTGAATTTAGAGCTTTAGTCACAGACAAAGTCAGTCAAAATTATCATCATTCCTACACAGCGGCAGACATTAGACAAGCAAGGTTAAAACATTCTGGAGTTGACCCTTCATCACTGAAGATAGAGCAACAATTACCGCCTATAATCAATTGCAGAATGGCTAAAGGCGGTACAGGCAAGACAACCATTTGTGGTGGGGTTGCATCTGCCCTGGCAATGTTTGGTTATAAGGCGCTCATGATCGACGGCGACCCACAAGCATCCTTGACGGGATTATTCGGAATCAATTGGGCAACTGAAAATATTACTCATATTGGCAGCTTGATGCAAAAACAGGCGAGGAAAGAGCCTGTTAATATTGAAGATGCGCTTAAACCAATGTACGAAGAGGGTATGCTTGATTTAATTGCATCGGATATTTCTCTGGCAAACACGGATTCATGGCTTATGGGGGTTACAAACCGTGAATTTGCATTCAAAAAATTTCTGGAGAGTAATGTAGCGTTTTTCAGTAAATATGATGTCATTATGATTGATTCGGCACCATCAACCAATTTATTAACCAATTCTTTGATGTGTGCCTGCAAAAAAATATTGGCGGTTGTTTGGCTTGATGGGCAATCGCTTAAAGCCATGCAAGTCCTGGCTTGTAATGTTAATGAACTTAATGAGGCCTTTCATTCTGTCGGATTCCACCTTGATGTACATATTGTTGCCAACGGATACCATCCAAGTTACAGCACATGCAAGGATGCGATGTCGACATTAATTTCCAGCTATCCTGAAAAGTTGAACAATACGGTCATTCCCCATGCCTCCAGTTTTATGAGGCAAGTGGAGCTCTTTAAGGAAGAGGATAATGGCACCGTGTTAGAACGGGAACCTAATTCTCTGGCGGCCAGGTCAATTATTGACCTTTCCAAAAGCTTGGTTAAGGAATATGACATCAAACTTTCTGGCATACGGATTATTTAAGATTTTATGAAAAAACCAATTACTGTTAGCGGGCTTATAGGCTCAGGTAGCGTCCAAGAGAGTTCCCCGGCAAAATTAGCTCAATTTAAAAAGCAAGCGGATTTTTCAAGTTCTATTGCTGTCAACATTAATTTATCTCTCATCCAGCCTAACCCATACCAGCCAAGGCGCATTTTTCCAGAGGCTGAAATAAATGACTTAGCGGAATCAATTGCCGAGATTGGTTTAATACAGCCTATTGCCGTCAGGAAAGTAGATGAGCAATTTTATCAAATCATAGCCGGTGAGCGACGATTTAGGGCTTATAAACAGCTTAATAAAACTGAAATAGCCTGTGTTCAATTTGTCTGTGATGATTCCGATATGGCGGTGATGGCCATTGCTGAAAATGTCAACCGTGAAGACTTGAGTGATTACGAAATAGCCAAATCCATACGCAATGTGGAAAATTTGTTTCCAACTAAAAAAAAGCTTGCTGAAGCGTTGGGGTTTCAACGGGAAGACATGTACCGTTATTTTGCATTTGATGCGTTACCAAGTTTTCTAATTAAGAAGCTAGAGTCAAATCCAAGGTTGATTTCTAGAAATGCCGCTTCTGATATTAAACGGGTATTAACCAACACAAGCCCAGAAAACAGTGAATTTGCATTGTCGGCATTAAAAGAAGCTATCCATTTTCTTGAGAATGCGGCGCTGGATCAAACTAAAATTGCTAATTACATCATACAAAAAGTTAAATATGCCCTGGGTGGTGCTAGCGCCAATAAGGAAAGAGAAGAGTTTTATAGTGAAGGCAAACGGGTTGGTTATTTTTCTTCTTCAAACAATGGCGTAGTTATAAAAATTTCTACCGGGGTACTGGATGCCAATAAAACTGAGAAGCTCAAATTAATTTTAAGTGAGTTTATTAAAGATTCAACTTCTGCATGATGTATTCCTTTTATATTCCAAAATCTGTATCTACTAGATACAGATTTTGTTTTTCAGTGCGATATGAATCAACCACGACATGGACAGACCCATTTCGCTCCCGATAAGGAAGCTCAGTCTGCCTACCTGACTGTACCAATGGTTTTTTGCCGCTATCGCCTGTTTTCTCTTTCAATTTGAAGTATATAGCGCTGAATAGCGTTTTCAAATACCGGCGTTATCCGGGTAAATTTACAGCCTATTTTTTCCATGTTATTCAAATTTTCCGGATTAATGATGTATTTTTTTCGGATATTAAAAGAAATAGTGTCTTCACCTGTGTCTGCAAGTATGAGCTTGCCTTGTTCAAAATGGGCGCCAGGAGTTATCAGATCCGAAACCGCTTTAGAATCAGTAAGCATTGAGAAGCCAACAAGGCTAATATCGTACAACCTAAGATTTATGGGTTCCTGGTTTTTCAATGCCAGTTGGCAATAACTGGACTTTGAAACAGGTGATTTCACCCGATAGGAATCCCTGGCTTCTATCCAAAGGATTGACTCAGGAATAGGTATGACAAATATCGGTACCCCCTGATGCTGAATTTTTGCCAGCTTTATGGCTTCAAAAGACACTTTAACACCCAAGTAGTCAGTTTTGAATGTAATTTTTGGACTATTCAGCAGTTGCTCAATTGAGTTTTCTTTGGGGCCATGATAGAAAGTCAGATAATTATTTTCTATATAAATATCAAGTATTGTGGTGATAAATGAATCGCCATGATCGCCAAAGTAAGCGGTGAGCAAACATTTTTTTTTAAGCAGAATGGATAATTTATTGATTATCTTCTCTGGGCTGTAGATTAAAAATGCAGATTCATATTCCATTGGGCGTTAGCTCACGAAACGGGGATTTTATACACTAAGCCGCAGGAGGCCCCACCCCTTGACCTGCCTGTCCTGCCTTTTCGTGAGAGTGGCCACAGGTAACCAACAGGGATTCTTGCGGCGACACGATTATCTTTATAAATCAACGGTTATACTAAAATTAGAGTGTGGGTAAACGGATCGTTTCGGGGGGCGCCATCCGGCCCGTATGTGTCTGAACTGTGTGTTTTACCTTTTAAAATATGCAACGAGCGCTTGGCATGGTAGGCCAGTATTTCGATACTGGCGCCATTTTGTTCATTCAAGATTCTGCATTCAGAACAGATAAATTGGATTTGCGCCCAATGACTTATTGATTCGGCAGTTGGCAACCCTGCAATTTCCGCCTGTTGAAAATATTCCCTCATCCCTTCCTGATTATTTGGCAGCTTTTCGGTTGCCAAAATTTGGCCACATTGCACGTTGAATTGTTCCAGCTGCATAACCAGCTGCTTTTTAGTGGCCGCGATATTATTAATCAATTCAGTATGCGGTGGTTTCTTTAGGAGACCGGCTTCCTGAATAAGTTGCTGATACAGCTGTTCCGTTAAATGCAAAGCGTTAAGGATGAGTTTTTCTGCGATTGGCCAGGTTTTTTCTATCATCGTCATGTCCTATTGTCTTGCGGCATTAACTTTTCATATTGAATCATTTTTTCAGCAATTTTTTCAGCATTAACCTGGTAACTTCCGTCAGCAAGGGCTTTTTTTACTGCGGCAACCCGATCAACATCAATAATCGAAACAGAGGAGGATAATTCAAAGGCCTTTTTTATTTCTTGTGCCATGGCAGTAATTGCAATGCTGTCTTTTTTTTCGGCGCTTTTAATTGGCTCTTTTTTCCCGCTATCGATTTCAGTTTTTTGGGTTGTTTTGAGGGGGGGGCGGCGTATGCGTTTTGCCGCTTATTGATTCGATAGTCATGTCAAATTCCTTAGTATTTTTATCTTTAGCTGTTATCGACAGTGTCACGAAAAACTTTAACAGAATACACGATACCTGAAAATATTTTCCTTTAAATCGGCGAGGATTATGTAGGCAACGGCTCTTTCGGCTACACCTTTAGGAAATAAATGTCCTGTCGAATTACAAGCGCAACCTGATTTTCAGCGGCCCATCCCTTAAAAAAGACAAAACTTTTTTGAACAACTATATTTACGTAGTCTAGTCCATAATTTTGAACAGGACTTAACCTACTTTGCCTTATCCAATCGGCACTTCAGAGGGATTTATGTTAGTTATTGTTGGCTATTTGATTATCGTTGCGGCAATCATGGGGGGATTTATAGGCGGCGGCGGCCATCCGGCGGTTATGTTTCAACCCTTTGAGTTTATTATCATCATTGGCGCGGCTTTTGGCGCTTTTGTCTGTGGCAACTCATTTTCAATTATAAAAGCCTCTCTTGCCCAGGCCACTGGCACGTTAAAAGCCTCCAAGTGCGATAAGGCGTATTATCTCGAGCTGTTGCTGTCTTTTTATGCACTTGCCAATAAAATACGCAAAGAAGGCTTGTTGGTGCTGGAAGATATTATCGATACCCCACAAATCGATACTATTTTTACGCCCAAAATTATCAAGGATCATCACTTGCTGGAATTTATCCGCGACAACCTGCGTTTAATGGTTACCGGCGTTGATGTGGGGCCATTGGAAGAACTGATGGACCAAGCACTCGAAACGCATCACGAAGATGGCCATGCCCCCATTAAGGCCGTTAAAGGTATCGCCGATGGCATGCCGGCATTTGGGATTGTCGCCGCTGTGCTGGGCGTCGTGCACACTATGGAATCGGTTAGCTTGCCGCCTGCAGAACTCGGAAAACTGATTGCGGCGGCTCTGGTAGGAACATTTCTGGGTATTTTACTTGCCTATGGATTCATCGCTCCCGTCGCCAATGTCATGGAAGAGCGCCTGGAAGCGGCTGGCAATGCCTTTAAATGTGCCCATAAAGGCTTGCTGTGTTGTGCGAAAGGGGTGTCGCCCGCCATGACTGCGGAATATATGCGGGCCATGATTCCTTCCAATATGCGCCCCAGTTTTTCTGAATTGGATGAACAACTGAAAGCTAACAAAGGGAAAACCTAAAAATGGCAGAACAACCGGTTATCATTAAAAAAATAATAAAAAAGAAAGGCCATGGCCACCATGGTGGCGCCTGGAAGTTGGCTTATGCTGATTTTGTTACCGCGATGATGGCCTTTTTTCTGTTGATGTGGCTGTTAGGGTCAACTACCGAAGAAACCAAGAAAGGCATTTCTGAATATTTCCAGGATCCTTACGAAGCTTCAAAAATTAACAAAGGCAAGATTCCTACGCTTGAGGAAACCTCGCCTACCGAAATGGATCGGCAAGCAGAACAAGAGGATCAGCTGCAACTTGAAATGCTGAAGGAAAAAATTGAAGACATGATAGACAAAAATTCCAAATTATCTGAATTCAAGGAACAAATCAAACTTGAAACAACGCCAGAAGGTTTGCGTGTTCAAATCATTGATAACAAGAATATGCCCATGTTCAAATCGGCCAGTTCGGAAACCGAGCCCCAAATCCGGTTAATTTTAAGGGCACTGGCCCCTGTTATTAATAAATTGCCCAATAAGATAACCATCAATGGCCATACCGACGCAAAGTCTTTCCCGGCTATGCGAAAGGAATACACGAATTGGGAACTTTCCAGTGAGCGTGCCAATGCTGCCAGGTATGAATTGAATCAAGGTGGGCTCGGAGAAGAAAAAATTATACGGGTTGCCGGGGTATCAGACAGCATTCCCTACAATCCAAAGGATCCCCTTGATCCGATGAACAGGAGGATTTCCATTATCGTTATCAATAAAAAAACTGAACAACATATTCTGCAGGAAGCAGGCAACAAATCGACCACCGCCGTTAACAACACGGCGCCGCCTTCAGCGCAAATACCAGTTGAGAAACCTGCGGAAAATAAGCCGCATACCGAGACTGAATCGCCACCGGATAAGCATTAAGTGGGTATGCCAAGGATGGTAGCAATATGGTTCCTGGTTCGCTTGAATTCACGTTGTGGGTTGATGCGATTAACCGGTACTTATTGCCGCCGATGTCAAATATCGTCAAGCCGTCAACATAATCTGCACTGGCAAAAATCACCTAAATCTACATAAATTATTGATGTAGGCTTAATTTCAAGATATTAATTCCTTTATTTTCAATTGCTTGAATTCCATTAAGCTACAAATTCTTTGTTACAAATGCTAATTGTCATGATTTCCGCTTTTTATTTTGTTTTAATCTTGTTTTAATATTTTAAATCATAAATTAGTTTTATTTTTCAATTGATTACAAAGGCATTAAGCTACAAAATCGGTGCTATAAACCTACAAATCCGGTGCTTTAAACTACAAAATCGGTGCTTTAACCTACATATATTTTTATGTAGTTAAATTGTGATATATTGGCCTATCTCTTTTAAGGATGCCTTTATGAATCATAATAATTTAATTGTTTGTAAAGCAAATGATGTAATTGAAGCGTGTTATAAACTTAGCTTGAATGAGCAGCGGGTTGTTTTAGCTTGCATCGCTCAAGTAAACTCAATGGAAGAATTGCTCGTGACAGATAGTTTTGAGCTATCCGCCAAAAATTTTGCCAATTTATTTTCTGTGTCTAAAGACAGGGCTTATAGCGAATTGCAGGAGGTCGCTAGAAATTTATATCAGCGATCATTAACGATTCACGACCCAGACCCAATGCGCCCTAAATTGAAAAAAATAGAAACGCGTTGGATTAGTTCAATCGGCTACATGCCCGAAGATGGGAAAATTGTTTTGCGTTTTTCATTAGAAATTTTGCCTTTTTTAGGTTTGTTGGATGGAAAATTTACCCGTTACAAATTAGAACATGTCGGCAAAATGACCTGTATTTATGCGATTCGTTTATATGAATTGTTGATGCAATGGAAAACTACAGGCGTGAGGGAAGTTGAAATTGACTGGTTAAAAAAACAATTTCAGCTCGATGAGGGTTATGACCGCATGGACAATCTTAAAGCGCGAGTGATTGAACCTGCTGTTAAAGATATTAACGAACATTCAAACTACCAAGTCAGTTGGACACAACGCAAAACCGGACGCAGGGTAACCCACTTAACCTTTACGTTTACCGAAAAACAGCCACCAAAACCCAAGGCCGCGCCCAAACCCAAAGAAAAAACCATTAATGGCGTAACAGAATCCGAAATACAAAAACTGGCGCAACCCGGCGAAAGTTGGGAAGCCGCCGCCGAACGCATCAAAAAAGCCCAGAAAACCGCCGCCGCTTAAGCCCATAAATCAGTTTTAGAATGCGTACCTATTTGAATCTTTCGTGCCTAGTACTCAGTCAACTTAATAATGTCGGGTGCTGCAAAGACCTACGAGGTTTTAAAAACCTCGTAGGTCTCACATTGGTCAAAAATATACCCGAC
>SBAV01000492.1 GCA_005239965.1 Methylobacter tundripaludum | reverse complement strand
GGTGGTAAACAGTACCGCGTTGAAGAAGGTACTTATTTAAAAATAGAAAAGCTGGAGCTTGGCGAAGGCGACAGTATTGAATTTGACAAAGTGCTGATGATTCAAACAGATGATGCTGTAAAAGTCGGCATGCCCTTTATTGAAGGCGGTAAGGTAACAGCTACCGTGCTCTCTCAGGGCAGACACAAAAAAGTCAAAATCATTAAATTTAGACGGCGCAAGCACCACATGAAACAAATGGGGCATCGCCAATATTACACAGAAGTCCAGATTACTGGCATTTCTGCCTAACCTACCTATCAGGAGTGACAGATGGCTCACAAAAAAGCCGGGGGTAGTACCCGTAACGGCCGCGACTCTAATGCCCAACGCCTGGGCGTGAAACGCTTTGGCGGCGAAAGCGTAACAGCGGGCAGCATCATTGTCCGTCAACGCGGCACCCATTTTCATGCAGGCAGCAACGTAGGCATCGGCAAAGACCATACCTTGTTTGCAACTGCGCATGGCAAAGTGGTATTTGAAGTCAAAGGCCCAAACAGCCGTAAGTTTGTCAGTATAGTTGCCGCTTAAAGCGACCAGTCTGGCCTTGCTTTTACTGCAAAGCCAGCTGCTCATAAAAGCCCCGCCCCGTTGTAAACGGCGGGGCTTTTTTGTTACTATCGATCCAGTCTTAACAGTGTGTAAATTATGAAATTTGTTGACGAAACTGAAGTGCGCGTAGAAGCCGGTGATGGCGGCAATGGCGCAGTGGGTTTTCGGCGCGAAAAATATATCCCCCTCGGCGGCCCTGATGGCGGCGACGGTGGTGACGGTGGCAGCGTCTATTTGATTGCCGTTGAAAATATTAACACCCTGGTTGATTTTCGTTATCACACCGTACACCGCGCACAACGTGGCCAAAACGGCATGAGCCGAAACTGTACCGGCAAAAAAGGCGACGATTGTTTTGTCCCCGTACCGTTAGGAACACAAGTTTCCGATGCGGAAACCAAAGAAATCATCGGGGACTTGACCCAAGCTGGCCAGACATTACTGGTCGCCCAAGGCGGCTTTCATGGCCTTGGCAATACCCGCTTTAAAAGCAGCATCAACCGGGCTCCCCAAAAAGCCAGCAAAGGCTCACCGGGCGAACATCGCATACTGAATCTGGAGCTGACTTTAATTGCCGACGTTGGCCTATTAGGCATGCCCAACGCCGGAAAATCCAGCCTGATTCGGGCCGTATCTTCAGCCACCCCCAAAGTCGCTGACTATCCGTTTACTACCTTGTACCCCAATCTGGGCGTGGTGCGGGTCGATAATTTCCGCAGTTTTGTTATCGCCGATATCCCCGGCGTTATTGAAGGCGCAGCAGAAGGCGCTGGCTTAGGCCTACAATTTCTTAAGCATCTGGCGCGTACTGATTTATTGCTGCATGTCATCGACATTGCCCCTTATGGCAGCAAAGAAACTCCAGTTGAGGCCGCGCAAAAAATCATCCAGGAAGTGGAAAAATGGAGCGGCGACCTTGCCAACAAACCACGCTGGCTGGTGTTAAACAAAATCGACCGGTTGCTGGAAGACGAAGCTGACGAGCAATGCCAGGAAATTATTACCGCACTCAACTGGCAACAACCGGTATTCAGGATTGCCGCCATCAACGGCGAAGGCACCAAGGAATTAATATTTGCCATTATGGCATTTTTGGAACAAAAACGACAAAAAGAGCATGAGCCGGTCTGATTTTGCAAAAATTAAGCGCGTTGTCATCAAAATAGGCAGTTCTTTGCTCACCCGTGGCGGACAAGGGCTGGACAAAACCGCTATCGCCGCCTGGGTTGGGCAAATCGCCCACTTAAAACAGCAAGGCATTGATGTGGCCCTGGTATCTTCCGGGGCGGTTGCAGAAGGCATGTGTCGCTTGAACCTAAAAGTCCGGCCGCGTACTTTGCACGAACTGCAAGCCGCTGCTGCCATCGGACAAATGGGCTTGGTGCGGGTGTTTGATGACAATTTTCAGCAACACGGACGACACGCAGCGCAAGTCCTGCTGACACACGATGACCTGTCCAACCGTAAACGCTATTTAAACGCCCGTAGCACCCTATTAACGCTGATTAACTTTGGCGTAGTGCCAATCATTAACGAAAACGACACCGTAGCGACCGATGAGATTCGTTTCGGTGACAACGATACGCTGGCAGCCTTGGTCGCCAATTTAATCGAAGCTGAATTACTCATTATCCTGACCGACCAAAAAGGTTTGTTTACCCGCGATCCTAGCATTTATTCGGATGCCACCTTAATTTCTGAAATCAGTGTTAACGACACCCGCCTGGAAACCATGGCCGGAGAAAGTCGTAGCGGTCTGGGCCGGGGCGGCATGTACACCAAAGTTCGGGCGGCGCGTCTTGCGTCCCGTTCAGGCGCTGCAACCATTGTTGCGGCCGGTGTTATTGATGATGTCATTAAAAAAATAATTGGCGGCGATGAGTTAGGTACGCATTTCTTACCCGATGCTGAACCGCTGCTATCCAGAAAACGCTGGCTTGCCGGACAATTGCAAATCAAAGGCCAATTGGTGTTGGATACTGGTGCGATCCATGCGCTAAAGAATGAAGGGAAAAGCCTGTTGCCTGTTGGCGTAAAATCAGTGTCAGGCCTGTTTGAGCGCGGCGAACTGGTGTCCTGTAGCGATGAAAATGGTATAGAAATCGCCCGTGGCCTGATTAACTACAGCAAAACCGAAACTCAATTGATTGCAGGCAAAAATAGCTCAGAATTTGAAAGCATTCTTGGCTATCTGGATGATATGGAATTGATACACCGCGATAATATGGTGCTGATTTAACATCAAATTACTCGGACATTACATCAATTTTCAAAATAGTCGCAATGACTACTATCTGCAATACTAAACAACACGGCCAATAAAAGCCGAGCGGATTTTCGGCTGACCTCCCAAGAGCTTGGGTTACAATCAGTAAAACTGGCATTTAAGATGAGCGAACCGAGTCTAACCACCTAAAAATACTGTGGCCATGAACTATGATTCCAGCTGCTTCGATACAAAAAATAATTTGCAACCTGTACCATGTTTTGTAACATTAACAGCATTGTTAATTAACCATCACACTAAGGGAAATATAGAAATGCAGAAATCTTTTCACACGCTGCCTAGCCTGACACTTGTTTGTTTACCGTTATTGCTTATTGGCTGCGCTTCTGAGCCAGCACCTATGCCAAAACCCGAACAGATTATTTCTGGCGAAACAATGCTGCGTGAAAGCCAAGGCATTGCCAGTCTGGGTGAACGCTGGAAAAGTGGCAAACAATTGGTTGATCGCGGAAACGCTATGGTGAGTGAGGGCGAAGCCAAAATTGAAGAAGGCAATCGTTTAATTGCTGAAGGCAATAAAATCATTCGTGAAAGCGAAGAACATTACAAAAACATTAAAAAATAGTTACAGTCCGGCATAACAATGCTCTTTCTTCAAAAAACTGAAGCATAGCCTTGTCGTAAGTGTGTAAGAATATATTAGCCAAGCTATTTTTTGTCGTACTTATTCGCCTCCCCCCTTGAAAAGGGGGGATTTGAGGGGGGATTTTGTCATAAAACCTCCCCTAACCCCTCCTTTTCAAAGAGGGGGACTGAATAATTACTTTTTGTCTATCATTCTCACACCTTGGTGTGCGTGTGCGAATGATAGACCCAATCCCGCACTTTTAATCTCACCCCTCCTAATTATGATCGTTATTTCCCAGGCACTAGATCTCAAGGTAAACGGATACTTGGAATTATTTTTTTCTATTGACCAGTGATTTTTATGCAATTTGGCAAAGTACTATTGCTCTCCACTGTTTTGTTAAGCGCCTGCACTGCTTCGCAGCTTAACAACCCTTATAGCGAGGATGAAGGGACTCAGTCGGTGTTGTATCAATCTTTTAACGAGCGTCCAAAACATCTGGATCCCGCCGTCTCCTACACGTCTAATGAATATGCGTTTATCGGGCAGATTTATGAACCGCCGTTCCAATACCATTATCTGAAACGCCCCTACCAACTGGTGCCGTTGACAGCCAGCCAAATGCCGGACATCCGTTACCTTAATCAAAAGGGTGCAGCGTTAGAGAAAAATGCCAAGGACAGCGACATTGCTTTTACCGACTATGTCATTACTATCCAGCAAGGGATTCGCTACCAGCCGCATCCAGCCTTAGCGAAAGACGCAAACAACCGTTATCAATACCATAATCTGACCGCTACACAAATCGAATCGCTAAACACGCTGAATGATTTTGAACACACCGGTTCGCGTGAGCTTATCGCTGATGATTATGCGTACCAAATCAAACGGCTGGCACACCCGAAAATACAATCCCCGATTGCAGAAATCATGAAAAACTATATCATCGGTTTTGACGATTTTTCCAAACAAGTAAGCGACAAACCTAAAGCCGCCATTAAGGATATTGCCATGTCCGGCGTGGAAGTTATAAGTCCCTACCAGTATCGGGTACGGATTAAAGGCAAATACCCGCAATTTATATTCTGGCTGGCAATGCCGTTTTTTTCCCCAATGCCTTGGGAAGCGGATGTGTTTTACAATCAACCGGGTCTTGCGGAAAAAAACATCAGTTTGGATTGGTTCCCTATCGGCACCGGCGCTTACCTGTTGTCAGAAAACAATCCCAACCGGCGCATGGTTCTGCTAAAAAACCCGCTATACCATCCAGAAACCTACCCGACTGAAGGGGAACCGGACGATCAGCAAAAAGGTTTACTGGTCGATGCAGGAAAGCCGCTGCCATTTATCGACAAGGTTGTTTTTATGCTCGAAAAAGAAACCATACCCTATTGGACAAAATTTCTACAAGGTTATTTTGATGCATCCGGCATTGCATCCGATAGCTTTGACCAGGCCATACAATTTACCGGCAATGGCGGCGTTGCTTTAACGCCGTCGATGTTGGAAAAAGGCATCAAATTACAAACCACAGTGGAAACCTCCATTGCCTATATGGGCTTTAACATGCTGGATGCAACCGTCGGCGGCAATAGCGAACAGGCACGCAAGTTGCGGCTCGCCATTTCCATTGCCGTCGATTACGACGAGTATATTTCCATTTTTATGAATGGCCGAGGCCTGCCCGCACAAGGTTTTTTACCACCGGGCATTTACGGTTACGATGACAATAATCAGAGCCACAACCCTTATCTTTATGATTGGGTAGACGGTAAACTGCAACACAAGTCCATCGATATCGCCAAGCAATTAATGGTGGAAGCCGGTTATCCCAATGGTATTGACCCTAAAACCAAAGAGCCGCTCATTCTGTATTTTGATACCGGCTTGCCCAGTATCGATGATCGCCCCAGATCGGCCTGGTATCGCAAACAGCTTGAAAAATTGGGCATCATGTTGATTATCCGTGCCACCGATTACAACCGTTTTCAGGAAAAGATACGTACAGGCAATGCCCAGATTTTTACCTGGGGCTGGAATGCCGATTACCCCGATCCGGAAAACTTCTTTTTTTTGCTGTACGGTGGCAACGGCAAAGTTAAATACGGCGGCGAAAACGCGGTGAATTATCAAAACCCAACGTTTGATAGGCTGTTTGAAACCATGCGCAATATGGACAATAGCGAACAGCGCTACCAGATTATTCAGCACATGCAGGACATCATCCGCCATGATGCGCCGATGGCGTTTGGCTTCTACCCGAAGCGTTTTTCACTGTTTCATAGCTGGTATAAAAACCTGAAAGCCAACTCGATGGCTAACAATGAGCTGAAATACCTGCGCATAGACAGTGCCACTCGAACGCAAAAAAGACAAGAATGGAATAAACCCATAGCTTGGCCATTAGCACTGGGAGCCGTACTCTTTGTGCTGCTGCTGATTCCTGCCATCAACGCTTATCGCCGCCACATCAAGGAGCCCTTGCCATGATTCACTACATCATCCGGCGACTGCTGTACGCCTTTCCCTTATTGATTGGCATCAACATCTTGACGTTTATGCTGTTTTTTATCATCAACAGCCCTAACGACATGGCGCGTATGCAGCTAGGGCAAAAACACGTCACCGAGCAGGCCATCGACAACTGGAAACAACAGCACGGCTACAATTTGCCTTTGTTGTGGAATCCGACGGCAACCGCCGAAAAAAAACTCACCGACACCATTTTTTATCAAAAATCGGTCGGCCTGTTTTTATTTCGTTTCGGCTCATCCGATAACGGTCGAAATATTTCCGCAGATATTAAAGAACGGGCCTGGCCAAGTCTGGCGGTCGCCCTGCCTACGTTATGTGTGGGCTTACTGGTCGATATTACCTTTGCGCTGTTGATGGTGTTGTTTCGCCAAAGTTATTTGGATCGGGTAGGCACCGCGTTGTGCGTGGTATCAATGTCGATTTCATCGCTGTTTTACATCATTGCCGGGCAGTTTGTTATCTCCAAATTACTGCGGCTAGTGCCCATTTCCGGTTACGATGATGGCTTGGATGCAATTAAATTTCTGATTTTACCGGTACTGATTGGCGCGTTTTCAGGCGTAGGCTCAGGTGTCAGATGGTACAGAACCTTGTTTTTGGAAGAGGTCAGCAAGGATTATGTCCGCACCGCCCGCGCCAAAGGCTTAACAGAAATCCAAACCCTGTTTCGCCACGTGCTAAAAAACGCCATGATTCCCATCCTAACCGGCGTGGTCGTGGTATTGCCCACGCTGTTTATGGGCAGCCTGATTACGGAATCCTTTTTCAGTATTCCAGGCTTAGGCAGTTATACCATTGATGCCATTAACAGTCAGGATTTTGCTATCGTCCGTGCGATGGTGTTTTTGGGGTCAGTGTTGTATGTGATCGGCTTGTTACTGACCGATATTTCTTATACGCTGGTTGATCCTAGGGTTAGGTTGTCGTAGTCAGGCAAACACATCGTACTTATTCACTTCCCCCCTTGAAAAGGGGGGATTTGAGGGGGGATTTTGTCATAAAACCTCCCCTAAACCCCTCCTTTTCAAAGAGGGGGACCGAATAATTACAACACATCAAGATACCATTTGGCCAATACGCTGGTGTCCAAATACACAATGGCCTTATCGCTCATCGCGGTCTTGACGCATCAAATCTGCTGAAGCAATGGCGCTTGTTTGTTGCAACAAGCGTAATTCCGCATGGGTGGGGCGTTTTTTGGGCGTGTGCATGGGCAACACACGGGCAATTGCCTGTTTATTACGGGTAATGATGAGCTCCTGTTGCTCTTCAACCAGGCTATCGAGTTTCCCCAGGATGTTGCGCATTTCCCTTATGTTTAAGTGCTTCATAGAATTTTTATCCATTGTGCTTCAAAAGTGGCTAGTGTAGCGCAAATGACATCCAGATAAAGCAGCTCCACAAACCCACATTACAACACCAAACGCAAAATTACTGTGCGCTACGCACTAACCGAACCTGATAGTTGTTGTACTTAGAGGGCTCATAGTCGTTGCCGCTGTCGAAGCCGACTGCCCGCGCGCTGAAGCGATCGTAGGCAACCGGGGACGACGACCAAAACCAATCATCGGATGGGGTAGCCGGAAACACAGTCAGGTTAATGGCGGGACTCTCGCATTGATCTTCGAGAATCGAAGCCAGTTCCTGGATGTTGGGTACACGCCAGTCGGTTTTTCCAGCAAAGCCGCCACTGTTGTTGAGTTTTTGCACACTGATTAACGCACCCTGCCAAGTGTAACCGAGGCCCCTACCGTCACAGCCACCCGTTCCCTTGTTCCAGGCTTGGCCTTCACTGCATTTTTTCCACATTAGGCCAGTCTTGTTGTCCGTCACCGTACCATTCTTATGGTCGGTGAACTGACTGGTCGGGGTGCTGGCAAGAATGCTGGCTGTCTTGCAAGTCTGGGCTGTACTTATAGCAGGCAACAGCAGCGCCAACAGCCCAATCAAAACGACTGTTTTAGTTTGTTTGAACATCACTCTACTCCCGGTTTGATGACTCATCGGTAAACAATATTGTGTTTGGGGTCGTCTTTAGCATGTCCGGTTTCGTAGATTCGGTTCGAACTCTGGACGAACGAACGTATTTCACCAAACACGATCTGTCCAACTTCCAGCAACAGACGGCTAGCATCTCCAACCCCGCCAGATGAGCTGATCTTTTCATTGCATAAACAAAATACAAAATCACTGTCCGCTACGAACTAACCGAACCTGAAAGTTGTCGTCCTTATAGTCCACATAGTCGAAGCCGTAGTAGAAGAGGACGCCCCACGCGCCGTAGCCACTGTAGGCATACGGAGACGACGACCAAAACCATGTAGACCCACCAGTATTCGGAAAATACGCAACATCAATTGCCGCCGAAGTGATGGGGTTATAGTTGACAATAGAACGTAATTCCTTTTTGGTTGGCAGGCGCCAGTCTTTTGCACCGCACCAACCAACTGCGTTAACCGCTTTTACATAGGCATCGGTATCACATTGGCTAGTACCGCCACACTTGCCACGATTTTGTATGCCTGCCGAGCCGCCATTTTTGCTGTTGTCCGGCTCATACCAACTGTAAGTCCAGTCCTTGTCATGCAAACGACCGTCGTTGGTTTTAACTTCCCACATTAAACCCGTTACTCTATCTTGTACACAGTTCCAACTCTTGGCATTGGCGGGGAGCGCCTTGCCGATAAGGCTGATTTTAGTAAACCTAAAGCCGGCGCGGCCATCCCCGTTATGTTTAACAGTAACATCGAGCCCAGATTCAGCATCCTGGCCAGGGAAACCGGCAACCGGACAGGTGAGGCCGTTTTCTGTCCCGTTCGAGCATGTGGTGATACCGGTGTCGTTAAGTTTGCCGGTATACCTGCTGGCTACGGTAACCGCAACAACATCATTAGCCAGTTCATTTTGGTTGTCGGTAACGGTGAGCTTAAAAACCAGCGTCACAGCATCTTGATTATTCGTGCTTGGGCTTTTAAATGTAGGGCTGGCTGTTAAAGCTTGCTGCAAAGTTACTTTGGGGCCTGTAATTTGGCTCCACTCGTATTTTTCTAGGGTTCCATCAGGATCGAAACTTCGCTGGCCGTCCAGGGTGACAGATGTCGATAAGCCGACAGTTACATCAAATCCGGCGCTGGCAATAGGCTTTCGATTGTCGGCAGCTTCGGTAAATGGCGTAACCAGCATGGACAAAGCCAGCAGGCAGGAAAATTGGTGTGGGAGTGGGCGGCGAGGTTTCATCTTCATTTCCTGCTGTTAGCGATACAGTCGATGCCACTATACGATTTTTTTTCGGATGTGGCACACATTATTATCAAGGAAAAAATCGCCATAGTTCTTGGCCTGTTCAGCACATTGGCTGGGTTAGCTTGGCTTGGTAGACTTTACAAACGGATAAATATTAGAATATGTCGTTATTTGAGTTTGCGTTTTTCTTGGGCTCCAAGTCATTACAGCATTGATTAAATTACAGAAAAATCCATGTCAATTAAAAAAGTGGGCATATTATTACGCCTGTGCTTATGTTCATAGGCTTTTTCGGTTACCATTTGCCAAGAATTTGACAGACAACACGTAATCTCTACCGCATATCCAAAAAGCGAGTTAGTGCATCTATGCCATACCTATTGATTACTGCAACCACCTTTGCCAACAATCATGCTGAGGTCAGTAATGTTGCAGTTACTGAATTAGCTGTCTTCAAAACACCGAAATTATCGCTTTCGATGTCGTTCAACACGTAGCGTTACCATGAAAGGGTTTTCAATAAATTACCGCGTAGATGTATATAAATTCCTGTGGATACTTTTGCTACTTGGTTTTGCGCTTTTTTTGCAGCAATATGACACATTGAAACCCTGGAATAACCAACTGTACGATGTTAGTTTAAAAATGTTTTCAAGAGCCAGCAATCAAGACATTGTCATTGTTGGTATTGATGAACCCAGTTTAAAGAAGATAGGTAATTGGCCGTGGCCTCGTCGCACACACGCAGAATTAATCGAACGCTTAACTACCGCCCAAGTGCGGGCCATAGGACTTGATCTGGTTTTCGACAAACCCAATCCCAAAGATCCGCAAGGCGATAAAAAACTCATACAAGCCATCCGCAATAACGGGCGTGTCATCCTGCCTGTTTTTCCGGAAACGCCAAGCCCCAAAAAGCTGCTGCAAGCCTTGCTGCCTTGGCCGGAATTGATGGCGGCGGCGGCAGGTTTGGGGCATATTGATGTTGAGATTGATAGCGACGGGGTGGTGCGTAGCACCTGTTTGCAAGCCGGTGTAAAAGGCTTGTACTGGCCCTCTTTCGCCCTGGCGTTATTGTCCATTAATGAGCCCCATAAACACCGCTATTTAAAAGGCGTACACCCGCAACAAATCGAAAACTGCTCCTGCTGGCAGCGCGATTTTCGTATTGAAATACCTTTCGTTAGCGCAACGCAACACTTTAAGCAGTTATCTTATGTGGATGTGCTGACTAACGCCAAGATTAGAGCCCAGTTGCGTGGAAAAATTGTCATCGTCGGAACCACAGCCTCCGGTCTTGCGCAACTATTTAAAACGCCGCTGCATAAAGATTCGAAATTAATCAGCGGTTCGGAAATCAATGCTTATGCGCTTGATGTTTTGCTCAACAACCTGTCGATACAATCGCTTGCCAAATTCTGGTCGATGCTGTTAACAACACTGTTAGCCATCATTCCGGTGGCGCTTTATACGCTGGTTTGGCCAAACCGATCACTGCTCATCAGCCTCTCTTTCGGTGTACTTACGTTATTGATAAGTATAGCGTTATTGAGGTTTTTACACTTTTGGTATGCGCCATTGCCGGTATTAGTGGTGCTTGTGGTCAGTCACATTCTCTGGAGCTGGCATCGCCTGGATTTCTTTACCCGTCTGTTATTTTCCGAAAGACAATTTGCCAAAGCAGCTTTACATTCAATTGCCGATGCGGTCATTACCACCAGTTGCAAAGGCTTTATCGAATACATGAACCCGGCTGCCGAACATTTAACCGGCTATTCGTCCAAGGCGGCACAAGGCTTGCCTCTGGATACGGTACTGACTTTTGCCAATCAGGACACGGATTCCAGCAACGACCTGGAAAACCTCACCCGCAATACAGGTAACGGCCAGGAATTCAAAACCATCATGCCCCGCTTTCTGATCAATCACTTAGGAGAAGAATATGCCATACAAATCAAAGGCACACCGATAAAAAACCATAACCACATTATCGGTATGGTCTTTACCCTGAGTGATCTTACCAAAACCTTGCAAATCAGCAGCAAGATAGCCCACCTCGCGACCCACGATCCATTAACGGGACTGCCAAATCGTATCCTTCTCCAGGAAAACATCTCCACCGCTATTCTGTCGGCAAATCGTAACGGCAATTATTTTGCCGTTTTGTTTATAGATTTAGATGGTTTCAAAAAAATCAATGACGGTTTGGGGCATACTGCAGGCGATTTCTTACTCAAGGAAGTCGCAACCCGGCTGCGTACCGACATGAGACAACTGGATACTGCCGCTCGCTGGGGTGGTGATGAGTTTGTGGTGCTGATCGATCACCTACCCTCTGAAGAAACGATCTCCCCCATTGCTAATAAAATTTTGCAACGCTTATCACCGCCGTATCATTTTGCAGGGCAAACACTGTACGTTACGCCCAGCATAGGCATCAGCATTTTCCCTAAAGACGGCCTGACTACGGAAACCCTGCTGGCCCATGCAGATGCCGCCATGTACCGTGTTAAGGAAGAAGGCCGCAATAACTTCAGTTTTTATTCCAGTGGTTTGAATGAACGATAGAGTCGCTATTTTTGCGAAAGCTTGTTTTGGGCATCCGAGCCCAAGCAAGCGGCAAAAATTACGCGACTACCAATGCCTTCGGCGGCCCCG
>SBAV01000020.1 GCA_005239965.1 Methylobacter tundripaludum | reverse complement strand
GTTGTACCTAACGGAATTCCGTTAGGTACAACGGCAATAACATATTGATGAGTTTCCGGTATTCTGCCTATGTTCGCATGCGCCAGAATTTCTAACATGGCGCAAGAATAGGTCAACGAACCATAAATAACCGGCTTACCCAAACTATTCCACCTTCCGCCAATTAACGCGGCGCCAGTCCCATCCCAAATTGGATGACGCCCGTCAGCTATACGGTATATCTGCACTAAGCTGCAATTCCGTAATACAATCGCCAGAGCAATTCTTCAACGCGGCGGGCACCTAACTCGGTCATTGACACATCAAGCGGGGTGCGGCCTTGTAGCAAAGGGTGCGAGGTATGGAGAAATACCCTGGCTTCATCTTCTGAACTCCAAACAAACTCGGCAGTTGCATAAATTCTGGCCAGGCGTTCGGTCCGTTCGGATTCTTCGGCGCTCAACTTGTCTCGGCGCCTTTTGTAGGTTGCTTCTGGGACAATTCGATACAATAATTGCTTCCGTTCTTCTGTGTTAAGACCAATAGTGTCTACAATGGCTTTCAATGCCTGTTTAGGCAAACCGTGTGAAACCAATGCATCCAGTTCAGCAAAAGAATGCGGCACTGGCATCAGCGACATAAATGAAGCTATCTTTTCAGGTGTTACTAGAACCATTTTGAGACCTTAAAGTATCATTTGATTAATTTATATTGCCTCATATGATACTTTTTGTCAATTATATGCATCACACTTCAAAATTCGGCACATTAATCTTTTCTCCCTGAGGAAAAAGGCAGGATGAAGGGGATATAAAAATCGAATTTTGAAGTGCAAACCCTATCATAAACAGCACCACGAAAATCCACCCGGTTCAAACTAACTTAAACAAAGGTGAACAGAACCATTAAGCGTATCAGCTATGGCCCTGAAATAGGAAATTGAAAATTGGTATATGCCAAGAAGCTGGCAATTAACTACACTACTGGCCGAACCTTAACCGCACCATCAACATACAGCCAAACACCCTGTTTTTTAGTGAAGCGGCTGATTTCATGCAGCACAAAATCCTGGCCACCTTGATGGTAATACGCTTTGAATTCCACCGTACCCTGGCCATGGTTCTCCCGCCCCTTGTGGCAACGGATGATCTCTAGCCGCTGCCAGTTACTTGAGTCATTGGAAAAATCAAGATTCGCAGGGCATTTGGCAGCATCCCAAGTTGCCAACAAATAGGTTTCATGCTGGACAACAAACGCGCTGTACCGTGACCGCATCAACGCTTCTGCGGATTGTGCCTGCCTCTGGCCTAAATGATACGGCTCACAGCACTCATCATAGCGCTGACCCGATCCGCAATAACAAGCTGTCATAACACTCTGCGCAGGACAATTAACCGGAAACGGTGCTTAAAACCTGCAACACCTCATCAGTGTGGGTTTTGACTTTAACCTTGCGCCATTCATGTACCAGCATGCCGGCAGGATCAATCAGGAAGGTGCTGCGCTCAATGCCCAAAACCTGCTTGCCGTACATGTTTTTCATTTTGATTACATCAAATAACCGGCATAAGGTTTCATCGCTGTCACTGAGCAAATCAAAAGGGAATTGCTGTTTGCACTTAAAACCTTCATGAACGCGCACACTGTCACGCGACACCCCCACAACAACGGCATTAAGCTGGCTAAATTTGTCGATACTGTCCCGAAACGCCTGGCCTTCCTGGATGCAACCGGGCGTGTTGTCCTTAGGATAAAAATACAGCACCAGGTACTTGCCCCGATAATCCGACAGCTTAACGACCTTGTCGCCTGTCGATGGCAACTCAACATCAGGAATAATCGTGCCAATAGCAGGGTGTGACATAGGGTACCTAGCGTTTTATGGGTTCAAGGATAGCATCGATATTGGACTGGTCGCAAAAATCCAGAAACTCTTCGCGCAACGACAACAAATGCAACTGCGGTGGAATCAGCAAAATAAATTTCGTTGAAAACACCGAGGATTGAATATACGGCGCCTGATAGCAACTGCCGGTGATTTCTTCGATCTCTATCTCCCGATCATACAAAAAAGACGTGATAGACTCAACCACATTGGCGCGGTCCAGTGATATGGTTTCCAGCGAATACGGCATACAATCTTTGCCTTTATCCTTGGCCTCTGGGCGTAGCGTATGGACTTTTATGTCCAATCGCTCCTGGATAATCTCTAGCGTGCTTTCAAACTTGGCGATCTGGTTCCAGTTACCCTGGATAAGCATATAAGCAGCTGTAGACTGCGCCAGCCTTGTCGTCCTGATTTCCATAATGCTGCATTTACAATCGCGCACGGCAGGCAGCAATTCAGCAACGAAATTGATTTTGTTATTACCTAAAACGGTGATGGCTAGTTGCATTATTATTTTTTAAAAAGTTTTTATTTTGAATAGATTAGCATCAAATCGGCAAAATTTGACTAACATTAGGTTTTATTGGCATAAAATAAACACAAGTAATAAAAACTGCGCTTATTCTTACGTTAATACAGTATAGCTTGTCCATCCCCACAGTAATGAAAACTACGGGCTATTTTACTCTTATACAATGGCTGTAAATATGTCATCTCTAAACGATACAAAATCAAAATATTGGAAAAATGGTATTGACACCAAGCTGGCCGCCATACTGAGTGATGAAGATACGATTGACCGTTTACTGGTCAACACCGACTTCGATACCCTCGATATGCCGGAAATCACCACAAAACCACACTTGTTTAACGGCAACGAACCTCTGGTAGACATAACTATTGTGGATGATTTCAACGATTCAACCTTGTTCATGGAAACCCTGGTTGAAAAAACGTCCCCAACCACCGTTGAACCCATCACTATAGCCGATGCCATGAATGAGGCTAAACCGGTTCCCGTAACAAAACAAAGCGAGCCGCTTAGCCTCCCTATCAGCAATGATAAATATGACAAATCCGTCATCCCTGTTTTGGGTGCAGCAGAACTTAAAAATCCCGTAGAAACCACCGTCCTTATCGATGGCACGAAAGAGGTTATACTTCACACTCCTGCAGCAACAGAAAATGAGCCGTTTACTTCTCTGGTCCGTGATGACAACCATGACAAATCCGTTATCAGCACTTTGGCTGCGGCAGATCACACAAATTCTGTAGAAAACAAATCAAGTCTAGTTGACAATCATACAAATGTGGAAAAAGTTGCAATCAGTAGCGACTTTATCCTTAATAATTTCATAGCCAATAACCCCGTAGCCCAAACCGAAAATATAGCGCCTCAACCTCAGCGTTCGGATTCTGATAAACGTATCCAAACCTCCGTTACCATCACCTCAACGATTAATGAAACTGTGCATGATTTCGAATGGACTTTATTCAGGACTGAACAGGATAAAATCAACGCTCAATACAATAAACGCATCACTGAGCTCGAAAGAACCCTTAGAAAAGCAATGCTATTCAGCCTTGTCGCCGCACTTTTAGCGGGACTCTCTTTAATCGCCGTCGTCAGCGGCCTGTTGTAATCAAGGAATACATATGAGAAAACAAAAACTTGTCGTCGCCATATCATCCCGTGCCTTGTTTAATCTGGACGAATCCCATGCAATATTTGAAAAACAGGGTAAAGAAGCCTTTTGGCGTTATCAAATAGAACACGAAGATGAAATTTTACAGCCCGGTTACGGTTTTTCACTGGTCAAAAAATTCCTTGCCCTCAACGAAAAAACACCTGACGATCCGCTGGTTGAAATCATCCTGCTGTCACAAAACAGCGCTGATACCGGCCTTCGCATTTTTAATTCCATAGCCCATCACGGGTTGCACATTACCCGCGCCGCCTTTACCAGTGGTGTCTCGCCTTACGGCTATATCCCGGCATTCGGGGCACATTTATTTTTGTCGACTAATGCCGACGATGTCGCCAAAACCCTTAACGCCGGTTTTGCTGCGGCAACCATTATTTGCGGCTCATCAATAGACAGCCATCCAGACCAGCTACGCATCGCCTTCGACGGCGATTCGGTGCTATTCTCAGACGAATCAGAACGCATTTACCAACAACGCGGCTTGACGGCTTTTGCCGAAAATGAACGCACTGAAGCAAAAAAACCCTTACCCGGCGGCCCGTTTAAGGATTTTTTGAGTGCTTTGCATCATATCCAGACCCAATGCGACCCACACTCATCGCCCATCAGAACAGCCTTGGTGACAGCGCGCGCTGCCCCAGCCCATGAACGGGTGGTCAGGACATTAAGGGCCTGGGGTATCCGTATTGATGAAGCATTATTTTTAGGCGGTATGCCTAAAGGCGCTTTCCTAAAAGCCTTTGGCGCCGATATTTTCTTTGACGACCAAGAAGGGCACTGTGAGTCAGCCGCCCAGCACGTCGCCGCAGCGCATGTGCCACACGGCATTATTAACCAAAAACGCCCGATGCCTGAACAGGATGTCACCTAAAAAATCGCAACAAAAGCTGGTAGCACTCATGTTCAGTCGACATAACCCTGTGGATTTTTAACTTGCCAGTTCCAGGCATCTGTAATCATATCGTCAAGATTTTTTTCGGCTACCCAGTCAAGTTCTCTGGCGGCCCGTTCAGGATTGGCGAAACTTTCAGCCAAATCCCCCGTCCTTCTTGGCGCAAATTGGTAATTGACCTTGCGGCCAGTCACCTTTTCGAAGGTATTAACTATGTCCAAGACACTGTAACCTTTGCCGGTGCCCAGGTTATAGGCATGACAGCCGCCCGCCTTAAATTTATCACTCTCAATGGCTTCTATCGCCTTGATGTGGCCTTTGACCAAATCAACCACATGGATGTAATCGCGTATGCCTGTCCCGTCAGGGGTTGGATAATCGTTACCAAAGACTGACAGTTGCCTTAATTTACCAATTGCCACTTGCAGAACATAAGGCATCAAATTATTGGGAATACCATTGGGATCTTCGCCAATCATGCCGCATTCATGTGCGCCTATGGGATTAAAATAACGTAACAGGGCAATTTTCCACGGCGCACCATTTTGCTTGATTTTATCGACTGCCGACACGTCACGCAAAATGTCCTCTATTATGACTTTTGAGCGTCCGTAAGGATTGATGGCGCCCAAAGGAAAATCTTCAGAATATTCCCCGGTTGCTGATGGTTGATAGACTGTTGCCGAGGAACTAAACACCATTTGCTTGACATTGGCATCACGCATAGCTTCCAGCAGTACCAACGTACCGTAGACATTATTGTGATAATAATTCAACGGTTGCTCGCACGATTCGCCCACCGCTTTCAAACCGGCAAAATGCATGACTGTAGCAATGGATTCTTTGGCAAAAATTTCAGTTAATGCCGGTTTATCCCTGATATCCGCCTGATAAAACGGCAAGGTTTTGCCGGTAATACGTTCAACACGAGAGAGTGCTTCAGCTTTACTGTTGACCAAATTATCAACCACAACCACACCATAACCTGCTTGCAACAATTCTACACAGGCATGGCTGCCAATAAAACCAGCCCCGCCAGTTACTAAAACTGTGTGTTTATTCATTAAACGTTCCTATTTTTTCCTATTCGAGTATCTTCAGTTTTATAAGGTGTATTCGCCTTGTATCAGCCCTGATAACTTCAAATTTCAAATTATCGACAACAAGGCTTTCGCCTTTTTTAGGCATGTGCTCCAGCTGATTAACTATAAATCCCCCTACCGTGTCATATTCATCGGTTGCCAGTTGTGTTGAAAAATATTCATCAAATTCATCTATCGGCATTAATGCGGTAATCATGTACTCATGTTCGTTACGCTGAGTGACATAATCCTTATCCTCGTAATCATCGTGTTCGTCTTCAATTTCACCGACAATTTGTTCCAAAACATCTTCAATGGATACGCAACCGGCGGTCTGGCCGTATTCATCAACAACAATCGCCATGTGATTGCCATTGGTGCGCAGTTCCTTAAGCAATACATTCAGGCGCTTGCTTTCGGGGACCACGCTGGCAGGGCGCATGACATCCTGAACGGTCAGGTGTTTGTTTTTCAATACATGCGCCAATAAATCCTTGATGAGCAAAACGCCAACCACTTTACTGCGATCCCCGTCAATCACCGGATAGCGCGAATGGCCCGATTCTATGACCAATGGAAAAATAGTCTCCAGTTCGGCATCTTTAGGGACAACAACCATTTGTACGCGCGGGATCATAATATCCCGCACCCGTAACTGCGACACCTGCAACACGCCCTCAATCATAATCAGGGCATCGGTATCCAGTAATCTTTTTTCGCGTGCCTCTCGCAATACGTCCAGCAAGTCTTCCTGATCTTGTAGCTCCCCGGTCAGTATATGGACGATTTTTTCAATCCAACTTTTCTGCGGGGAGTGTCTACTTGGAGGCTGATCGTCACTCATTAGTCATTTACCCATAAGTAAGGATTATCAATATGTAATTTTTTTAGAATGGCGGTTTCTTTGCTTTCCATCAATTCCGCGTCGTCATCGTCGATATGATCGTATCCCAAAAGATGCAACACACCGTGGATGACAATATGCGCCCAATGGTCGGCCAACTTTTTTTGTTGCTCCAGCGCCTCTTTTGCCACTACCGGCGCACAGATCACCATATCGCCTAACAAATCGAGTTCTATGCCCTCGGGGATTTCAACAGGAAAACTCAAGATATTGGTAGGGCCTTGTTTATGACGATACTGCTCATTAAGCATTTGGCTTTCCTGCTCATCAACAATGCGAATCACAATCTCGGTATCCTGACCGCTATTCTCCAATGCCAAATCAACCCACTGTTGCAACTGTTGGAGGCTGGGCTGATCGGGTGATGCAAAAACAGCTTGTAGTTCTATGTAGTTCACAAATCGGTCTTGATCTTTTTATCGTAGGCTTCGTAAGCCGAAACAATACGTTGCACCAAAGGGTGCCTGACCACATCGCTGACACTGAAAAAAGTAAAACTGATGCCTTCCACGTCTTTTAAAACCTCAAGCACATGCCGCAAACCGGACATTTTTTCTGACGGCAAATCAATTTGGGTAATATCACCGGTAATGACCGCTGTTGAACCGAAGCCAACACGGGTCAGAAACATTTTGATTTGTTCAATGGTGGTATTCTGTGCCTCATCCAAGATAATAAACGCATCATTCAGCGTTCTGCCACGCATAAACGCTAACGGGGCGACTTCTATAATGCCGCGATCCATCATCTTTTCAACCCGATCCAATCCCAACATATCATACAAGGCATCGTACAAAGGCCTTAGATATGGATCAACTTTTTGCGCCATATCGCCGGGCAAAAAACCCAGTTTTTCACCTGCTTCTACTGCCGGGCGTACCAAAATAATGCGTTTGACTTTTTCGGTCTGTAAAGCGTCTATTGCACAGGCAACAGCCAAATAGGTCTTACCCGTTCCCGCAGGCCCTACGCCAAAGTTGATATCGTGCGAAAATATTTTTCTAAGATAATCCTGTTGATTAGCGCCCCTGCCTTTAATGGTGCCACATTTTGTTTTTATGCTGATATTTTTTTGTGGTGCGGGTTCTTCGGAGGGTTCAGTTAACAACTCATTTATTGAAGCATCTTGCATGGCTAAATGGATCAGTTCGGCGGTAAGTTCTTCATTTTCGGTGCTTTCAAACAGCTTTTGCATCACGGCACAAGCCGCTTTAACAGATTCGCCTATCCCCGTCACTTTAAACTGGTTGCCGCGATTGGCGATATCAACCTTAAGACGGGCCTCTATCTGTCGCAAATTAACATTAGTAGAACCACAAAAATTGGACAAGCGTTCATTATCAGCAGGGAGCAGGCAAATTTCCTGTGAAATCATGAATTAACCAACAGCAAGAATTTTATTGACGGAAGAATCAACCAGTCGCCCTCGTAAAGAATTAGGTAAAGCTTCAGTAATCAGGACATCCACAAACTGACCTGCCAAGCGTGGATGGGCAATAAAATTGACCACCCGGTTATTTTCGGTTCTGCCCTGCATTTGCAAAGGATTTTTCTTGGATTGCCCTTCAACCAACACCGTTTGCACGGTATTAATCATGGCTTCTGAAATAGCCGTCGCCATGTCATTAATGCGCTTTTGGAAACGCTCCAGACGCTGTTTTTTGATTTCTGCGGATACATCATCAGGCAAGTCAGCAGCCGGAGTGCCTGGCCTTGGGCTGTAAATAAAACTGAAGGACAAGTCAAAACCGATATCGTCGATAAAGGCCATGGTTTCTTCAAATTCCTTCTCGGTTTCACCCGGAAAGCCAATAATAAAATCGGATGACAGGCAAATATCAGGCCGCACCAACCGGAGTTTTCGGATAGTCTCCTTGTAATCGGCAGCTTTGTGGCCGCGTTTCATGGCCTTAAGGATGGTATCGCTGCCGCTTTGCACCGGCAAATGCAAGTGATTGACCAGTTTTGGAATTTCGGCAAACGCTTCAATCAGGCTATCGGTAAATTCAACCGGATGGGAAGTGGTAAAACGGATGCGATTGATGCCATCAATCGCAGCAACATAGTGCAGCAACAAGGCAAAATCGGCAATATCACCATCATCTATAAGGCCGCGATAGGCATTAACATTTTGCCCCAACAAATTAACTTCGCGCACGCCCTGTTTTGCCAAAGTCTTAATTTCGACCAGCACGTCATTCAAAGGACGGCTGATTTCCTCGCCACGCGTGTAAGGTACCACGCAAAATGAGCAATATTTGCTGCAACCTTCCATGACTGATACAAAGGCTTTAACCCCTTCGGCACATGGTTCCGGGAGATTGTCAAACTTTTCTATTTCAGGGAAGGAAATATCGACGACCGGCTTGTTTTTGTTGCGCACCTGATCGAGCAACTGCGGCAATCGGTGCAAAGTTTGCGGCCCAAATACCATGTCGACGAACGGTGCCCGTTTTTGGATGGCCGCCCCTTCCTGGCTGGCAACGCAGCCACCTACGCCAATGATAACATCGGGGCGTTTCTCCTTGATGGCACGCCACTTGCCCAAGGCAGAAAAGACTTTCTCCTGGGCTTTTTCACGTATGGAACAGGTATTCAACAGTAAAACATCAGCTAGTTTTGGGTCTTCAGTCAATTCAAAACCATGCGAAGCATTAAGGACATCCCGCATTTTGTCAGAATCATACTCGTTCATCTGACAGCCGTTGGTCTGAATATAAAGTTTTTGTGCCATATTTTCTATAGGTTAAACATCCAAAAAATTACTGAAAGCCACGCCCCGTAACTAACTGAGTAATTTACACTACACCTACGATCCCTCCGTAAGCTAGTGTTTGGGAAAAATAATAAACAAATCACTACCGATTGACAAGGTATTATCGAAGCCACGCCATTACCTTAACTCAAAACAATATTGCACTTGCTTAGATGTATCCACCAGTTATTAAACAAGATATTTTCTTCAAAACCCGCTTAAATAATGTTTATATCACTGCCGCTATTGCGGGCACTTGCGATACTAAAGCTTAATTTATCGGAACCTGCAAATCGTCGCCGAGCCTCCTGAACCAGTCTTTCCGCCAGGTCTACATCCTCAACAGCGCAAAATCCGGTTGGGCCCCATGAGGTTTGCCCCATCGCCACAACGCCCTGTTGATTCAACCAGTGCATGGCTTCGGCAACGTTAGCGCTTGCAAAAACGCCACCTTGTACGGGCGCAAAATGCTCACCGACCGAACGTTGTAGCTGCGTAATGACATCACCAAATTGACTGATGTTATTCTCGGCGATGGCTGGTAAACCCCGCATCAATAACAAATAACATAAACGCGCCGCCTCCTGTTGAGGGAAAACGGGCAAACTCTTAAAGGCCTGTATTTCCTGTTGGCCATGCAAGCCTTGGCCACGGCTGTCAAATACCAGAATAAATCGCCAGCCTTTGGGTACATCAAGACGTACCAGAACTGGTGGCGTAATGGTTTCAGCGCCACGACCACCATCGACAATCAAACCACCCTGCTCAAAAGTACCAATGCCAATCCCAGAGCGCAAGCCTCTGTCCATCACGGAAGCAATCTCACGGACAGTCAAGCCCAAATCGTAAAATGCATTGAGCGCACTGCCTATGGCCAGCGCCATTTGTGTGCCAGAACCCAAGCCCACATGTTCAGGAATGGCGCTTTCAACAGTGATATTGAGTTTATCCGATACTTTTAACGCCTGGCAAAGCTGCGTTAAACACTGTCCCGCACGTTGTGCTGATGCACCAATCACCGTGCGCTGCGCCGCTTTGCTTACCGTTAAGCGTGTGCCATGTTCATTCAACGCGATACCAATACTGCCGAAATGACGACCTAAAGAACCGCTTAAATCAACAAAGCCCATGTGCAATCTGGCAGGGGCTAGAACTGAAACTGTGGAGGGATGGTTTATCAAATTTAATAGCGGATTTTGCAGCTGAAGTAAATAAATTATACCCTGAAAATAGACTAAACGCTGAACGTTTCAAGTAACTTGTTCAAATCCTTAACCATAAGATGGCAATGGTCCGACATGCGAACGTCAACCGGCCATAACGACGGCACACCCACCACATAAGCACCGGCACGGGATGCAGCCATTACACCCGTATAAGAGTCTTCCAACGCCAGGCATTCTGTAATTTTAACCTGTAACCGATCAGCGGCTTTTAAAAAAATATCCGGTAAGGGTTTGGCGTGTTGCACATCGTCACGGCTAACAAGTACAGTGAAAACATCGGATAAACCCGCATAAGCCAGGCATTCTCGTGCACATCCGGCCTGACTGTTGGTCGCCAGGCAATACGGTATTTTGCGCTCAATGACAGCATCCAATAATGGCCTAAAACCCGATTTAATAGCTATACCGTGAGTATTAACCCATACATACCAGCAACGGCCGCTTAACTCATTAAATTCAGCCAGATTAAAATCTACACTGTAGGTACTCAGGATTCTGGCCGTAACGTTTTCATAGGGCAATCCTGACAACGACAGACAAAAATCATCCGAAAAATTATAACCCATAAGATTTGCGGCTTGTTGCCATGCGTGCCGGTAGATACTTTCTGTATCCAACACCAAACCATCCATGTCAAAAATAACAGCGGCAAAATCGCTTAGTTTAGGCATGAATCACCCGCATATATTCACCATGCGCTTCCCGTGTAGAACCAATCACAATGCGCTTAACACCGTGTTGATCCTGCTCCAAAGTACCGGAAACCTCGACAGTTTCCCCGCGCATCGCCTGGCCTGTATAAGTTGCCGTAAAACTGACAATCCTGTCGATCTGTCTATCATCGACAATAAATTCGGCAGGATAATCAAAAGCGCCACTATCGTCGGTGATTGTGCATTGCAGTTTTACAAAGCCACACTTTTGATACGTTTCTGATTTTGATGGCGCGTGATTGCCGATGTCGATAAAACTCAAATCAAACTTGCGCCCGTTAATCATGGCCTTATTGCATTTGCGCTGTTCATGCCAGACATAATCGGCAAAGCTTAACGCACAATCCCTACGTCCATAAGATTGTCGCCAGTCGGCTTCAGTTAAAGACTGCAGCTGCCCTTGTTTGATTAATGTGTGAATCATCTGCCTACAATGCTGAAACGTTTGTCTCTGGTAGCAAACAAGATCAATGTCCGAATCAGGATGCTGGGCACCAATAAGCAATGAGCCCGTTATACCAAGTTGCACTACGTCAACCCCATTTTCCTGCAATAAATCGCATAATTGGTAAGTATCGCTTTCTATAAGGTCTTGGTTTTTAGACTGTAGCAATTGTCGCAACCGCGTCCTAGGCTGGTGGTGAACATTGATATGATCGATTGGCACGCCATGTAAGTGGGCATCTAAAACCGGTGAATAATATAAATAATGCGGACGATGCTGTTTTAAAAACGCATTGGCCTGTGTAGTGGCAACTTTCTTCCAGCCTTGTTCGCTTTTAACATAGCGCAAAAAACACAGTGCCTTGTTCTGCTCCAAGGATGACATAACCACCGCAAAAACAAGTCCTTCCGCTGTTTCGATAAAGTCTTTGGGGGCGATATGGCGTACTGTTAATGTCATTATTTCTTTGTAATTATAACCTTTTGTTTTTAATTGTAAGATGCCATAATAAGCCATGACAAATTTATGCTAATCGTAATTAATTGCCAAAATTACACCGAACCAGTTGCTAGACAACTATTAAGGCCGCTTTTACCGAAAGCCAGCCACTATTTCACGCTACCAAACGTGATTCCAGTAAAGAAATAACTTTATCGCAGCTGATAACGTCATGGGGTTCAGCCATGATAAATTCCGCCACTGCGGAGATTGCATCCCAGTTTATTCTTTTGTTGACGAAGCTGTGAGCAGCCATAAATAATTCGGCCAGCTTCTGATCGCGTTCTGTTTTACAAGATATAAAGCGCTTCATGTATTCAGTGATGATTTCTAAGTCTGAACTGCCCCCATAAGAATGTAATGCATCAAGATTAATTAAATTGGCATTAAAGATCTCACCATCACATAAAGCTACATATTTTGCTTCAGCCAGCGATCCTGCCAACAAATTGATGACATCGGCTTCAAAAGCACTCCGGTATTCTTCTTGTTGTGACCAGGGATGATACTGCATAACACCGGGAAACGACAAAAGCAAACTTTGAATTAAACTGCCGCCTTCAACGCTTACAGTGTGTTTGTCGTGTGTAGAAGTGAGCCGGCCTGAGGGTTGTCTATCCCAGTCCTGTTGTTTAATGACAATTTGAAAATAAACGTCCGGCAATTGCTTCTGTTTGTTGCCAAGACAAATTGCGGTGACATGTCCTGCCTGGTGATAAACAGTTCTTTTGTCTATTTCAATACGAGTGTCTTGTTTGGAGTTGATGGTTGTCTTGTTATTTTTCATTATGACCTCGTTATTGTACAGATTAAGTGAAATACAGTTAGGTCTATTCATCCCAATAATTCCTAAAGCATTTCGAGTTAAATTTAGGTCAAAAAAGGCTTTGACACAGAAACAAATAGTACAAGACAGTGAAAAATCAAGAGGAATGGCGCGCATTAAACAAAATAAAATTTTTCTAGGTCTTGCCCACTCCCTGACATACAAATCTTCTCGGTACAGCAACATCTTTTTATTACTAAAAGTGAGGGGATCCTGTAACACACTGTTATTTGACATGACAAATTTTATTGAAAAGCTAGGGTTAATCTTCTATGCTCGACGCCCAGGATTTAACTGGCAAATAAATCCTGAAGCCCCACTATGTCCCCAATTAATAATAAATAAGGAAACCGTATGAAAATAGGTATACCTAAAGAAATTCACCCCGGCGAAAAACGTGTGGCGACAACGCCCGAAGTTGCCGCACAAATAATGAAGCTTGGCTTTACCGTCAGCATAGAAAGCGGCGCTGGACTTGCGGCAGACATTTCCGATGACGCTTACAAGGCTCAAGGCGTAGAGATTGTCACCGATACCAAAACGCTGTGGAGCGGTGCCGATATTATCTTGAAAGTCCGCGCACCTGAACAACTCCCTATTTTGGCTGTCCATGAAGTGGATTTGCTACCAGAAGGCGGGCGTTTGATCAGCTTTATCTGGCCGGCGCAAAATGCTGACTTGATGCAAAAACTGGTCGCCAAAAAAGCCACCGTGTTGGCGATGGACAGTGTGCCCCGTGTGTCCAGGGCGCAAAAACTCGATGCTTTGAGCTCTATGGCCAATATTGCCGGCTACCGTGCCATTGTTGAAGCAGCACAGCATTTTGGCCGTTTTTTCACCGGACAAATCACCGCCGCCGGAAAAATACCGCCCGCCAAAGTGTTGGTGATTGGCGCCGGTGTCGCAGGCCTTGCCGCGATTGGCGCCGCCAAAAGCATGGGCGCAATCGTCAGGTCATTTGATACCCGCCCTGAAGTCAAAGAACAGATCGAAAGCATGGATGCCGAATTTTTGATGCTGGATTTTAAGGAAGAAGGTTCCGGCGCCGGTGGTTATGCCAAAACCATGTCGCCAGAATTTATCGCCGCCGAAATGGCCTTGTTTGCCGAACAAGCCAAAGAAGTCGATATTATCGTCACCACTGCGCTTATCCCTGGCAAACCTGCACCCAAGCTCATTACCGCCGCTATGGTTGAATCCATGAAACCCGGTAGCGTCATTGTCGACTTGGCGGCAGAACAGGGTGGCAACTGCGAACTGACCGAAAAAGACCAGGTCGTGGTCAAGCATAACGTAACTGTTATTGGTTATACCAACTTGCCCAGCCGTTTGGCCAACCAGTCCAGCCAGTTGTATTCGACCAACTTACGGCATTTGTTGACCGAACTGTGTCCCGAAAAAAATGGCGAGATTAACGTCAATATGGAAGATGAAGTCATCCGTGGCACGACAGTCATCAAAGAAGGCAACATCACCTGGCCACCGCCACCCCCCAAACTTTCGGCAGCACCCGCACCGCAAGCTGAAGCGGCTGTGCTTATTGCTACCCCGAAAAAATCGCTCATCCCGGAACCGGTCAAATCCCTGTTGCCACTAATCATTGGCGGTTTGGTGTTGTTCGGTATCGGTGCTGTGGCGCCGGCCTCGTTTATGTCACATTTTACCGTGTTTGTGTTGGCCTGTTTCATCGGCTATCAGGTGATATGGAGCGTTACCCCTTCCTTGCATACTCCCTTAATGAGTGTCACCAACGCCATCAGTGGCATTATCGTCATTGGTGCGTTAGTGCAAATTTCTGCCCCCGGCTTAATTATTACCGTGCTGGCCGGCTTGGCGATACTCATCGCATCCATTAACATTGCCGGTGGCTTTTTGGTCACCCGCCGCATGTTAGAAATGTTCAGAAAATAACCGGGAGCCCCTGCAATGTCACACAACTTAGTTATGATGTCTTATACTGTCGCCACCATACTGTTCATACTCAGTTTAAGTGGTTTAAGCCATCAAGAAAACGCGCGACGCGGAAATTATTACGGTATGCTCGGCATGGCAATTGCCATTGTTGCCACCGTGTTGAGCGATACGGTCAATTCTTACACCATACTGATACTTGCCCTTCTGATCGGCGGTGCTATCGGCACCAAAGCGGCGCTCAAAGTCGAAATGACGCAAATGCCTGAACTGGTTGCCATTATGCACAGCTTGGTTGGTATGGCGGCAGTGTTGGTGGGATATGCCAATTTTATGGATCACTCATCCACCATCACAGGTGTTGAAAAATCCATACACGAAATCGAAATTTACCTGGGCATTTTGATCGGTGCAGTAACGTTCTCCGGTTCGGTGATTGCTTTTGGCAAGCTCAGCGAAAAAATCAGCGGCAAGCCGATGTTACTACCGGGCCGTCACTGGCTGAATTTAGGCCTGTTAGTTGCGTCCATTTTTCTGGGCTGGCTGTTTTTGCAACAGGCCGAAACCGGTGGCGGTATCTTGCCCTTATTACTGATGACTGCGATTGCGCTGGCTTTCGGCGTACATATGGTCATGGCGATTGGCGGCGCCGACATGCCGGTGGTGGTGTCCATGCTGAACAGTTATTCTGGTTGGGCCGCGGCAGCAACAGGTTTTATGCTCAGCAATGATTTGCTGATTGTGACCGGTGCGCTGGTTGGCAGCAGTGGGGCTATTTTGAGTTACATCATGTGCCGCGCGATGAACCGCCATTTTCTTAGCGTCATCGCAGGCGGTTTTGGCACCACCGGTGGTGAAGCAGCAGTTGTAGAAGGTGAAGTAACACCGATTGATGTCGAAGAAACCGCACGTTTGTTGCTGGATGCCCGCAATATCATGATTATCCCCGGTTATGGCATGGCAGTCGCGCAAGCGCAGCATACGGTGAACGAAATTACCAAGTTTTTAAAAGACAAAGGTAAAACCGTGTGTTTTGGTATACATCCGGTTGCAGGCAGAATGCCCGGCCACATGAACGTATTGTTGGCCGAAGCTAAAGTCCCTTACGATATCGTCTTCGAAATGGATGAAATCAATGAGGATTGGGGCAATGTCGATGTCACGATTGTGATTGGTGCCAATGACATCGTTAACCCATCGGCGCTGAATGATCCTAACAGCCCGATTGCTGGTATGCCGGTGTTGGAATGCTGGAAAGGGGATACCAGTATCGTTATGAAACGCAGCATGGCATCCGGCTATGCCGGTGTTGGCAATCCATTGTTTGTTCTGGAAAATACCCGCATGTTGTTTGGTGATGCCAATACCACCTTGCAAGCAGTGTTAAAAGCATTGAGAGGTTAAGCACAAAAGGCAGAGCGCAGATTGAACAACGTGTTCACTGCGGTTCTGCCTCGCTGATACCAGCCAAAACACCCCGCTACGTTAGTGCCTCTAATTATGCGATTCTGCTCGGCTGATCTCAATCAATCACTCTAATTGGGTAATACAAACTCTTCCTTGGAGAGATAAAAAACCGTTGTGTCATCCCCGCTTTCGGTTTGGCTTACCATCATATTGGACAATTCCCCAGCGATTTGCTGAGGAAATTCAATAAAATCAGGCGGCTTGTTTTTTCCGTTATTAGCCAACTCCAAGCGGCAAGTATGGGTACGGCATTCCAGGCTCACAATCGCATTACCACTTATTTTATCGCTAGCCAAACCTTTTCTGATTAAAGTTGCGGCTTCTGATGACCAGACAGGATCAATGGTTTGCTGACGAAAATCAGTCTCCAGTGCCGCACCCTGTTCGGCAAAATACTTTTCTTCTTCGGCGCGAATGGCTTCATCACTGGGGGGTACAATTTTGTCCGTATCCTGGACTGAGATTTCCTTTGTGGACTTCACTTTGGCAAAACCGCGCATTGCCTCCCTCAGGGCAGCAATTTCCGCTTTTAAGCCATTGACTTCGGTTTTTAGCAGCGCAACATCATCGTCCTGTTGATGAGCTGCGTCATTTTTTGAAACTACCGGAACGCTGGCTGTAACACTTGGAGCAGCGGCGGTTTGTTCACCCTGCTGAATCCCATCCGGTTTAGGTACAATTGTCGAGACATAAAACCCTAACGGCAAGGTAACAGCGGTGGTTATCAATATGGTTTTAAGTAAATTCATCGTAACCTTGTTCGTTCTCACTCACTGCCTTTCGTTTCCTCTCTAAGCCTTTCTCTATGCGTATCCCTATCGGCATTCTGATTTTGCGAGTCATTATTTCGTGCCGTTCTGGCGCGATCATCGGACGTTGAATAGTAATCTGTCCTAGGTGTTGGATGGTTCACACAACCAGCAAGGGACAAAATAAAAATAGTAAAAACACCACATTTCATACATTGCATTTTCATTACCGCTGGGTTAGTTTTTGTTATTCCGCATATTGCGAAAGATTCGTATTGTTGAAGTGGCAAATTACGGACTACGCCTTATTCAGTTAAGCACCTCAACGCTAAATATTTCTGATACTTCTTTGGGTGGTAAATTACAAATCAAACTAAAATAACTTCGAGTTGTGCTTGTCGGCACCCGAATAGTTAAAGATTCTTTACCACTTCTTTTATTTTTGACAGTTTTAGAACCCAGAGAACTGCCATTCCAGTTACGGCTATAAAGCGTACAAGTAACGGTATTAGCACCACGAGAATCAAAATTCACGCGAACGGTAAGACCGTTAAAATCATTCGTGTGTTTTACCAATGGGCAAATCAGCTTCGAAGAAATGTTGGAAGCATTAGTTGCCCCATGCTCATAAAACTCGACATTACCTGCATCTTTACCTTCTAAATTGTGACAACTAGATCCGCCATAAACCGTTGCAGCGGCCAAAACATTGCTACTGGCAAATACCGAGACAACAACACTGGCTAAGCCAATACCCAAAGCTGTAATTGATTTCATTGCAAATCTCCTTGATTTTAAAAACGTTATCGACATCTTAGCCGTCTGCTATCGACAGGATAGTCATAACGATGAAAAAAACATTGATAACGCTGCCAAAAATATAAAAAAAGCCATCATTAACATCATACAATCCCCTACTGCTTAATAAAACGGGTTCTGAATTAGTTTGAGGCTATCGTATATTTAACAAAATGAACTCAACATGAATGATGGCGGCTTTTGTGAATTTTTTGTTTGGAAAGAAAATTACGGGTCTGTAATCGCGAGCGACATATTTACTCTGCCCCGCTGATACCTTTACCTTTTTTCGGTATTTGCTTGTTATAATGCTAAAAGTTTTGTTATTGCATTAATTGGATGAGAGATTTCATGATTCAAGGTAGTATCGTAGCGTTAGTAACCCCTATGGACGAATCGGGCGCAGTCGACAAAAACAGCCTGAAAAAACTGGTTGAATTCCATATAACGCAAGGTACGGATGCCCTGGTTGCCGTAGGTACCACGGGTGAGTCGGCAACGCTGGATGAAGACGAGCATTGCGATGTCATTAAAACCATTGTTGAGTACGTCAACGGTAGAATTCCCGTCATTGCCGGAACCGGCGCCAACGCCACAACCGAAGCCATCAACCTGACCCGCAAAGCCAAACAGGCCGGTGCAGATGCCTGCTTGATCGTAACGCCTTACTACAATAAACCCACCCAGGAAGGCTTATATTTACATCATAAGGCCATTGCCGAAGCGGTTGATATTCCGCAGATTTTATACAACGTTCCCGGCCGGACTGCCTGTGACATGCTGCCGGAAACTGTTGGTCGTTTGTCGCATATTCCTAACATTGTTGGTGTCAAAGAAGCCACGGGGGATTTATCGCGCATAAAAAAAATTCGTGATTTAACCGGCGCAGATTTTGCCCTTTATACCGGCGATGATGCCACCAGCCGTGAATTCTGCTTGCTGGGTGGCAATGGTACGATCACCGTTACCGGCAATGTTGCCCCCCGTTTGGTACACGACATGATCACCGCCGCTATGCGCGGCGATAATGAAACCGCTTTGGCTATTGATGAAAAATTGGCTGCGCTGCATGAAAACC
>SBAV01000345.1 GCA_005239965.1 Methylobacter tundripaludum | reverse complement strand
TGTCGGGTATATTTTTGTCCAGTGTGCGACCTACGAGGTTTTAAAAACCTCGTAGGTCTTTCGATTTACCCGACAGAATAAATGTGACTGAGTACTAGGTGCAGCAATCGTTTTCACCGCACCTGGCATACCGATGATTTTTCAGGGGCAGGAGTTCCTTGAAGACGGATATTTTCAAGACACCGATCCTCTTGACTGGTCGAAGCTACAAACATATAGCGGAATTCATTTGCTTTACCGCGATCTGATTCGGCTAAGCCGAAACTGGTTTAACCAAACTCGCGGTCTACGAGGGCAACATATCAACGTTTATCATGTCAATAACACGGACAAAGTCGTTGCCTATCATCGTTGGGAAAATGGTGGGCAAGGTGATGATGTTATCGTTATAGCAAACTTTGCCAATCGCAGTTATTCCAGCTATACACTCGGTATGCCTCAAGCAGGTCAGTGGCGAGTGCGTTTCAACAGCGATTGGGAAGGATATAGCGCAGATTTTGGTAATCACTTAGGCTATGACACCGTAGCCGGAGGCGGCTCTATGGACAATATGCCGCTTCAAACCAACGTAGGTATAGGACCTTATTCCGTTCTTATCCTTTCACAGGACAATTCTTAATGAAAGCGCTGTGGATGAAACAAACTGTTTTGTCGAAATGAGGGGGGTTATTATAGACTCATAGCTATGCGCTTGAAGCCGGGTAAGGCTGGAAATGATTATTATATCCGGCTTATTGTTGCTTCAATATTGGAACGTATAACGAAAAACCTATATGGATGCGATAACAACAGATTAAAAATTTTAGCTAGTGTATAACATAACTCAGTAGCAAAAAGATTTAAAACCCTGATAACAGCTTATTTTTTAATATATCTAAAGCAAGCCTGATATCCCTTAAGGAGGATTTATGTCACTTAAACAATATGGCGTTCTAAAAGGCAAAGCCATCAATAAAATCATCGGGCAAGGGTCAAGCCCGCATTATGAAGTCCACCTGATCGACGACACGACAGACTACCGTACGCCATTAATGTGAAGTCGCAACTAGCGCCTTCTGAGTTGATGTATCTGATCGTTGATGATTTTCAGCATCCTATGCTGGAAAAATTGGCCAGTCTGGATAAGGGCTTTACCCGGCTGGATAGCGCGCCCAACAAAATGGCCCTGGATTTTATACGCGGCAACCTGTTCGATGCCAGCAAGATGCGCCCGTTACCGCATAACATCCCCGGCCCGGATAACGATCTCAACGAAAAAATAGATGCCTATGTGCAACGGGCCATCGGTGATGAGCGGGCAAGCATCTACGCTTTCGGCGAACGCTGGGGACCTGAAAATAGTGTAAAAGACAAATATTTTGGCTTCCTGCCTGGCAATGGCATTCATGACATCCACATGAACCAGGGCAACTCGGGCCAATTTGTTAAGGATGACGGTGTTTGGCAGGACGGTGGACTCCTTTTTCATTTTCCGAGTATCGAAAAGGCAAACGTTGGCATTGGCGTAGAGGTTTGGCCGGAGCAATGGGTTGCTGTGTTTTTGGCGTTTCAATCACAGTCTTGGCATACCGATGACCAAACAGGCCATACTATTCCTGATGTTCCAGTACAGGAGGGTAATGTTCAGATTATTGCGGCATTGGTTAATCCTGAAGGCGACGATGCCGGACATGAGACAGTGACCTTGATCAACCTTACGCCAAGCCTTGTTGACTTATCCGGCTGGTTTATTGCCGATACCAACAAAAACCGGTCAGTCATCAGTAATCTGCTACTTAATCCCGGTGCAACGGGTGTCGTGCAACTGGATGGCCTGGGAGCGCAGTTGAGTAACAACGGCGGCATTATTACCCTGCTCAATGCCAATGGCATTAAATATCATGGGGTATCTTATACCAAAGAACAGGCCCGCAGCGGTTGGACGGTTGTGTTTTGAACGAAGCCGCAGCAGATAGGGTTCGCTGACAGACGGGGCGCATTGTTCATGGACAATGCGCTTCGTTGCTCGGCACATGACACTTGAAATCAAAATGGTTGGCCTTCAAAGTCGTTAATCAATTTTCGTAAGTATTCACTTCCCCCTTTGAATAAAGGGGGATTGAGGGGGATTTATTTAAAGAATCTCCCCTAACCCTTCTTTTTCAAAGAGGAGTACTGAATGATTACCAATTTTCAAGACCTTTCTTCAGGGCTACCAAGGCGTCATTTGCCTGTTCCAGCGGAAAGACCTGTATCTCGGCTTCAGGTTCATTTCTGCCGCCAGATTCAAAAACTCGGTGACATCCGCCTGGGTAATATTGGCGACACTCTTTATTTCCTTTTCTTGCCAAAGGTGCTGCGGGTAATCCAAGGCCAGCAGACTGTGCCTGTCATTTTCCTTGCGGATGGCATTAATCACCAGTCTGCCGCCAGATTCCAGGTTGGCCAAGGCTTCGATGACAGGTAGCCACGAATGCTTCGGCGGTCAATCCATTAAATGCCATTAACTCACCCGCACCTGCAGTTGTTTCACCACGTTTCCATGAAAAAGTATCGCGTTTAGCATTACTTCTCAGCATAATGGGCTCCAACATTCCACTTGCTCCACCTGTTACGCCTATTAACACATCACTACCAAAGATTTCCTCAAATTTAGCATCACCCAAAAATACACCGTCCGCTTCAAAACAAGTCTCCCAGGCAACATCATGCGGGCGATACAAACGGCGAGGATTGATAACGGAAACAATCTTAACGCCGACACCTTCAGTTTCCAAGAGGGCGGCCGCTTCAAATACAGGCATTAGCGCCATATCGCCAATCACTGCGAACACAACTTTCTTGCTTCCCCCTTGATTAAGATGGGTTTGAACGGGGTCGGCTTCATGCAATACAACTGCACCCTCCTTTAACCCTAGCCAGGTTTGCTCAAAAGTGCTGCGAATTGGCAAAGGTGACTTACTGGCGGTAATCACAATCCCTTTATTTTGGGTTGTCAATGCCCATTTATAACATGCTTGAATGCTGTTGGCATCGGGTGGAAATAATGGGAAGACGTTACCATTTCGCATCATCGCCGCAAGATAAGCTTCAATTTCCGGGCGTTGGTGGGTCCAACCGTTACGGCCTTGTTCCAAAGCGCCTGCTGTAAATAATGCAATTGCGGAAGGTGTCGGACGACGCAATTCTGCCATAGCTTGCGTAACGGTCTGCCAAATGGGCAAGCCGTTGACCGCAAAAGATTCGTAAGAACACCACAAGCTTCTTGC
>SBAV01000057.1 GCA_005239965.1 Methylobacter tundripaludum | reverse complement strand
TGTCGGGTATATTTTTGTCCAGTGTGCGACCTACGAGGTTTTAAAAACCTCGTAGGTCTTTCGATTTACCCGACAGAATAAATGTGACTGAGTACTAGGGTAGGTATTTCGAACAATATTAGGTGTCAATCACAATGCGAAGCTTCAGTTTCTGTGTAGCTGCATTCGATTTTTCCGTTGTGCAGGCGGAAAAAACAGTGTTGCTTATGAACCAGTTGCAGTGTTTCAGCAGGTGTCAACTTGCCATATAATCCGCGTAAAGCGTTGCTGAACTGTTGGTGGGTGACAACAATGGTAACGGGCGCTTTAGGTTTTTGATCCAGCCAAGCGCGGGCCCGTTGTATCAACAGGCTATAGTTTTCGCCTCCTGGGATTTGGAAATGCCACTTGTCACGTTCACGTTCGGCTAACAGGCCAGGCCAACGTGTCTCAATTTGGCCTTTGTCAAAACCCTGCCATTCACCAAGGTGAAATTCAGCCAGAAGCTCGGAGACAGACAGATGTCGCCGATCAAGGCCAATGATGTCACTTATGATATCGGTTGTAGCCCGCGCACGCCCAAGATGGCTGCATTCCATGTGTACACCGGCAAGGCCGCCTGGCAGGATGCGGGCCAAATACTGGCCGATGGCCTGACTCTGTTTCCGGCCTTTGTCCGTCAACGGGGAGTCCAATTGCCCCTGTAAAATACCGTCACGGTTCCACTCCGTTTGGCCGTGCCTGACCAAATAGATGATTTCGCTGCTCATGCCTTTCTCAGGTTAAATGTTTCTTCAAGTGTTTTTGATGGCGTTTGCGGTGCTTGATGGCAGGATGCATGGCGGTCGCCACGCCTGCCAGCAGGCCAATTTGGGGGATGATCAATGATTGCAGCAGGCCGAAATGAAGGAAAATGGCACCTCCTGCGGTGAGGACACTGGGTATGATAACGGCTGCCACCACCTTTTTCATGTGGCCACCGAATTGTTGGCCCAAGTCAAACAAATAAGGCAGCTGGTTGAGTGTTTTATCCATGAGCACAATCTGGGCGGCATCGGTTGCCACTGTCGATGCCCCGCGAATGGAAACGGAGACTTCTGCCTGTTTCAGGGCAATCGAATCATTGATGCCGTCGCCAATGTAACAGACGATCTTGCCTTCGGCCTGAAGCTTTGCAATCAGTTCAGCCTTCTGTTCTGGCAGGATTTCCGCAAAGTAATGGTCAATGGCCAATTCCTGTGCCAGTTTTCGGGTTGGCGCTTCGTGATCGCCGGAAATAATGTACATGGATGAGATGCCACGTTCCCGCAGTTCGCCAATGAGTTCTTTGGTGCCAGCACGGATGGCCGCTTCAAGCTCAATCGCACCGATGGCGGTATCATCCAGAGCCACGGCTACCATGGGTGAACCCAGGTCGTGGCAGCTTGCCTGTACCTGACGGACAGATTCGGGAATATTGATGCCTTCCTGTTCCAGAAAACGCACGCTGCCCACACGGATAATATGGCCTTCGACCCCCACAGTGAGGCCGTAACCCAGTTTGTAGGCGGCTTCTTCCACTGCCGGCAGGTCCAGTTGCCAGTCGGCGGCTTGTTGCAGGATGGCTTTGGCTATCGGATGGCTCTGTTTGGTTTCAGCAGCGGCGGCGAAACGGAGGACTGTGCGTTCATCGTATTCGTCACAAGCATGGATACTGGCAACACGCGGTTGTTCTTCGGTCAGAGTGCCGGTCTTGTCGAAAACAACGGTGTCTACCGTCTTCAACAGCTCGAAAGTATGCCCATCCTTGATCAAAATGCCGTTGTGTGAAGCCACATTGAGGTGGTTCATCACGCCAATGGCGGAGGCGATGGAGGCCCGGTACTTGAAATGGGAATTGATGATGACCATTGATCCTATGGGGCCCAGAAACGGGAAGGCCAGGCCGCTCAACATTAAGGTGGGCAACACGGTTTTGTCCCCAAATTCAGCTGACCAAAGCTGAATGTCCGTTTTGGTGCTGATGGTGTTGTTGAGGATATTGGCAATCTGGGCAGCTGTGGTTTCCTGCCCTGTCTTGTGGGCATGGACATAAATCTTGCCGGACAGCACCAGCGTGAGCGCAAACACTTCCGCCCCTTGGCCTTTCTCAACCGGCTGGGATTCCCCCGTCAAAATATGCTGGTCAATCGATGCCGTACCCTCGGAAATCATGCCATCAACAGGAATGGTACCGCCCGCGCTCACTACGACGGTATCACCGTTTTTCAGTTCTTCAAACGGTATCTCCCGCTCAACGCCCTCGTAAACCACCCAGATAAAACTGGGCTGTTGCTTAAACACATCGATAATGTTCTTTTTGGAATCATCGCTGATTTTGGCCAGCAACTTGCGGTTAAGGCTGAACAAGAAGATGGAGAAGCTGGCAAAGAACAGGTAGCCGTTCAGAAGAAGGAATATTTTGGTCAGCGCCGACAGCAGGTCTACCGTAAATTTTTTCTTCTTGAATAGATTCTCGTAAGCATGCAGGACGGAAAATTGAGTAATGTACAGGATGCCGGGCAAACTGAGCAGAGCCAACGGGGGGTAGAACAGCGGGCCAGCCGCTGCCAAGCCCATTGAAGACAAGGCAATCGTCAGGTTGCGGTCAGCCATTTTTTGTGCGGGCGTTTTTTGTTCGATATTGTCCGCAGAAAACTCCTTGAGCTGTTGATCGCGCACGTTTCCGGTAAAGGGGGTGATACGGGGTTGCGGATTAATCAATCGGTTAACCAGCTTTTTCTTTTTCATGCGCTTTTGCGCATACAGGCCAACGCCTGTCGCGCCCATTAGCTCTAAAAGCATACTATTCCTTGTTGCCGATGTGATCTTTAGACATGGTCATGCCAGCAGCCTGTTCAAGTTGCCAGGACTTTGCTCCAGTTGTTGGTACCACGCCATCAGATAGCGGTCGGTAACGCCCCGGATTTCCGGGGTGACCTGTTTTTGTTTTTCCTGGCTGTCCGGGGAAAAGCGGGTCGTGCCGCTGTCATCTTTGGCATAGCTGTCAAATTGCGCCTGCATCAGCTGCAAGGAGGCTTCGGTAGTGGTGTAGCCAAACGCCTGTTGCAGGATGCTGGCAAGGTTGGCTTTGGTCATCTGCCTGTAGTTAAGATACATCATGCGGCCTTGTGCTTGGGTCAAGCCAAAACGCATGTGCTGTTCGTACAGGCTGGTGAAATAATCCAAATCACTCATGTCGCGGAGGGCTTCAGCAGAATGCCCGGTGATAAAGGCCGCCGCCCCCGACTCCTTCAGCCGGTACTGGCCTGTGGTGGGCTTGTTCAGGGATGACACCAGCACTTCCGCTGGGTGACGGTACATGAACAGGCACGGTGTGCCTGGAAATGCCCGCTGGATTGCCTCCAAAAATGTCACATTCCAGCTCCTGAATTTGACAAAGTAACACCTCTGTTCAGACAGCCTGCGCCGCCCCATCGCCAAAATGAGGTTCCTGATCAAAGCCAGGCGGTTGTCCGTCAAGGTGACGGGTTCCTGCCAGCCATTAGTCAGGTATTGCCACAGATTTTCATGCAAGGGGGTGCCTTCACTGACTGCCATGTGGCTGCTAGGCTGGGCAAGCGCCTTGGCCATCAGGGTAGAGCCACACTTGGACATGTGAAAAACAAAGCCCGTGGGTGTAAGGTTGCTGGTCAGGACATCATCTTCCATCAACAACTGAATGTCCGTTGTAAAGCATTTGCCAAGCCCCCGGTTGTCAATCAGGTTCTTGATGGAATAGCGGAATTTCCATTCCTTGAATTGATAGTCGCCGACATCCAGCCATACCACTTTTTGGGAGGGTGTGATAGCCACCGGAATTATCCCCGGATGCTGATGGATGCCTTCAATGGCCTGTTCAGGCTCAAGATATGTCGCCTCAGCTGCCTGGAAAAGTTCAGGCGCGGTCTGTTCAAGCGGTTGCATATTCACTGCCTTGCCGGTTTACGCCATCAATAAGGGCCTGCTTGCATTTTGCCGGTTTTTTATCGGCTTCCCCCATAAAAAAAGTTTCACCCCACAAGCCATTGCGCTGGGCTTCTACAAATAAAAGATCGCGTGGCGGAATATTGCCCAAATTGGCGTTGGCTCCGATCAAATTGGTAAAAAATGCCTGCATCTTGGGGTTGGGTGCCTCAAAAATGATTTTCTGGGGGTTAACTTCATCCAACATGTCCAGGATCAGTTCAGAACGGATATCACCGTTAGTGTGGTAGATACCGGCTGTACCGGTACTGCGCCCCTCAGTGATGACATACCGGCAGCCTGCATCCAACAGGGACTTCATTTCCTTGATCCATTGTGAAGATGGCATATATTGCTGGTCGTTCTTGGTGCCGACCTCTGACAGTACCACAAAATCCCGGCTGAGATCTTCTACGATGGCAAGCCGTTCTTTCAGGGGAATGTCCAGGATCCCGGCCGACACTTCACAGCAGTGTACGCCCATAGCCTGCATATAGCTTTTGTAATGGTCGATTGAGGAGTGATGGTAAAATTTCTCAAACAGGGTGCCGCCGAAATGCACCGCCACGCCAAATTCTTGGTATAAGGTAATTTTTTCCGGTAAACGCGGTGTGATGTAGCCAGTACCTATGCCTAATTTGGCAATATCGATGAAATCATGATAATCAGTCAGGATATTTCTGAGCTCACCAATGGAGATGCCAACATCATGTACGCTGGTTATGCCGTAATGCCTTGGCTTCAGGATTCTCTGGGGTAATGTCAATGAATTCATGTGATTTCCAGTTTTTAATGTTTTTTTAAGGTACTACACGGGTTATCATTTAACCAGCAAAGCCAACTTTACATTTGTCTGAAATGCGCCTCAAACGCGTCTTAAACGTCAACACCATGCTTTTAGCATTACAAGCGGCCAAAAATTTAGAATTGGCTATGGGCTTATCTACAACCGGATAAGGTCGTGAAGAGGTTCTCATGAAAACCGTTATTTTTAAATTATTCTTAACATTTCTTAACATTTTATCTACACTGCTTATTTGTATACTTACAGTTCTTAATCCAAGGAGACTCTCAACATGTTCCCAATCAATTTTGTCGTAGGCGGTGCGATCGGTTCAATCGCTACTTATATTTACAAGGATGAGCAGGCCAAACAATGGCTGGTAAAAACCGGCAAGAATCTCAAGAAAGGTACCAGTTCCTTCATAGCTTCTTTCCGAAAGAAACCAGAGGAGGCGGTCGCCGTTGAAACCACATCCAAAGCGGGTGAAGTTGTTGATGCAGCAGTTGAAAAGGCTGAAGCTGCAACCTGACCGTTTTTGAATTCTTGCTCACGGCTCGTCTATTTTTGCGGGCCAACAACGCCCCCCGAACTTTCGAGATTCAGGGTGTCGAGGTACCCACAGGTCGTAGCACTGAATGTTATGGCCTATTCAGGCATACCGGTTTCGGTTCGGGCAGAGGCGGTTGTGACCTAAAATTAGGTAACGAAAAATGCAATCATCAATTGATTTAAGCACCAACAATATTGATTGTGATGTATTTTGATAT
>SBAV01000493.1 GCA_005239965.1 Methylobacter tundripaludum | reverse complement strand
GGGTTTGGAGTTTGCAACCAGTGAACCCATTTTTCAGAAAACCTGGCGAGCACTGGGGGTAATGAGGCAAAACCGTGCTTTTTTGTGTACCCTTGCGGCTATCGTATTATTCGGGACAGCAGTTTTAATGCAAGCAACCTTACACCGTTTTGTGTTGAACCATGTTATTAAAGCGCCCGATTTGTTTGCCCCCATGATCTTGGCTGAGAATTTTGCTTCTATCCTGTTTTTGCCGGCATGGATTTGGGTTTCTGATCGTATCGGCAAGCACCGGGCGATTTCGTTGTGCGCACTCTGGGTGGTGTTCTGGAGTTTTTTCCTGCCATTTGTGGAAACAGGTGACACCGTGTTGTATGTCACGCTAATTCTACTTCGGGGCAGTAGCATAGCTTCCATTCTCTTCCTGTCCAGTTCCATGGGTGCCGATGTAGTGGATTTTGATACGGTGGCTTCAGGCAGGCAGCGTACTGGTTTATATTTTTCCGTGTGGGGCGTGGCCAGCAAGTTGGCGATTGGTATGGGCGTATTGCTTGGTACGTCATTGCCTGCGTTATTTGGATTTGACCCTACAGATATTGTCCATACAGAAGCTTCCATATCGGCGCTGTTGGCTGTATATGGCTGGTTACCGTGTGTGATAATGATGCTTGGCGTACCATTTCTGTGGAATTTTCCGATAGATAAACATCGGCAACAGGAACTGCGTAACAAGATTTCAGTGGCAGTTATTGCTGAGGATTTGACGGATATTGGCAAATAATGCGTGTATTGCGTGTATATTGTTGTGAATCCAAAGCGCCGATCTAAAAGATTGGCTGTAATCGGTAAGGTAAAGCATAGCGTTAATTTTAATGCTTTAAATCTATGTCTGATTTAGTTCATGCAACTGGATGTTAATAATCTTTAATGCCGCCAACACGCCAGCAAAAACCTGATTGGCATGTACTGCACGGGTTTTGCGTAATTCACCGTCGCAATCCCAGGTAATCACGCACTCGGTTAAGGCATCCGTGTGGCCACCTCTAGGGATCCTCACTTCATAGTTCGCCAGCGTCGGCAAGGTATAGTTGTGCAATTGCATAACTTTACTGATGGCGTCCATAAAAGCAGAAAAACCACCATTGCCAGAGCCGGTTGCGTTATGTTTGCTGCCGCCTATAGCAACCCGTATGCTGGCGGTTGATTCCAGATTAAGGCCGCTGGTAATGGAGCAGTTAAGCAGCTTGATATGCTGGTAACTTTTGCTTTCCAGCACATCGGCAATAATAAACGGCAAGTCATCGGTGGTAATAGTTTGTTTTGAATCCCCCAAACTAACGATACGCTCCAGCACTTTTTTCTGGTTTTCTTCGGATAACTTCAAATCCAACTGCTCAAGGTTTTTCTTTAACGAAGCCTTACCGCTCATTTTCCCCAAAGCGTAGCTGCGCGTGCGCGAGAATCGCTCCGGCCCCAGCTTGGTTTTATACAAACCGCCTTTTTGATCGCCATCAGCATGAATACCGGCGGTTTGCGTAAACACGTCTGCACCCACAATCGGCGCGTTGGCAGCCACCCGCTTGCCAGAAAAGTTTTCCACCATATTGCTAAGATGAACAAGATGGCTTTCATCGATGGACAGTTGCATGGCCATCTTGTCGCGCAAGACTACAGCGACTTCCGCCAGTGACGCATTGCCCGCACGTTCGCCCAGGCAGTTAATGGTGCAATGGATGGAATTAACACCGGCACGCACAGCCGCCATAACATTGGCGGTAGCCAGGCCGTAATCATTGTGCGGGTGGAAATCGAAAGCCAATGTTGGATAACGCGTACACATATCGCGAAAGCTGTCGAAAACTTCTTCCGGGGATAACACGCCCAAGGTATCGGGCAGCATAAAATGGCTGATACCGGTGTGTTGTAGCCGGTTCATCAAACCGTAAACATAATCCGGGCTGTTTTGGTAGCCGTTAGACCAATCTTCCAGATAAACATTGACCTTGAGTTTTTTTTGCAGTGCGTAATCGAGGGTCCTGAGGATGTCGTCGGTATGTTGGTCCAGAGTTTTACCGAGTTGTTCGCGGCAATGTTTTTCACTGCCTTTGGTGAGCAAATTAATCACCTGGCCGCCGGTTTCCAGAATCCAATCCACACTTTTGGTGTAATCAACAAAACCGAGCACTTCGACACAACCGGCAAAGCCTTCTTGTTGTGCCCATTCATTAATGCTGGTAACGGCTTCTTTTTCCCCTTGAGAAACACGTGCCGAAGCGACTTCAATACGGTCAACACGTAGCGACTGCAACAGGGCCTTGGCGATGCTGACTTTTTCAGTGGGAGTAAACGACACCCCCTGAGTTTGTTCGCCATCGCGCAAGGTGGTGTCCATCAGCTGGATTTTTCGGGGGGCATTAGACATGTGTCAATTAAGCTTGTGCGTGGAAAACACGATCTAGAACAGCGGCAGGCAGCGTGATTCGATCAAATAAAACGGCAGGGTAGAGATAATCATCGCCAGACTCATCGATTACTCGGATCTGTCCGTATTTTTCTGCGTCAGTATCAACGAGTATTTCATAGAGTTTACGCATCTCTAAAGAAACTTCATAACCGTGGTTATTAACACATACAGCAAATTCGTGGTTGTTCATGGTCTTGTATCCGTATAACACTTAATCTTAAATTCGCGTTTGCCGATACCCGCCGCTTCATACCAGTGAATTTCCGCTTCGCGAATCGAGCCATCCGACGGTAAGCGCACTGTAGCAAATCCCTTGCGCTTACGCCATAAGCCAAGGCCATACACTTTGCGAAGCCTTGGTAATTCCCTGATACCTGAACCACACGCAAAAGTTTCAGAATGCTTGATTTCGCCGATTATTTCGAAGTCCATTACGGATTGTGGTGTAACAGACTTCTTGTAAATCGACTAAACCCACAACCAAGGATACGTTTGCTTATGCTGTTGTTCGTAAGCAGTAATCTTGTCTTCATGGATTAATGTCAAACCGATGTCATCCAAACCACTCAGCAAATTACCTTGCCGAAATGGGTCGATTTCAAAACTGAAGCCATTGCCAGCGGGTGTGGTGACTTGCTTGTTTTCCAGATCAACCACAAACTTAACGCCTTCATTGGCGTTAATTTCAGCCATCAGTTTGTCGAGTTGCTCAGCGCTGACGACAATCGGCAAAATGCCATTTTTAAAACAGTTGTTGTAGAAAATATCCGCATAACTGGTCGAAATAATGGTGTTGAAACCATAATCGGCAATGGCCCAAGGCGCATGTTCACGGGATGAGCCACAACCGAAATTGTCGCCGACCACCAGAATTTTTGCGTCTTTAAAAACTGGTTTATTCAATTCAAAGTCTGGATTATCGCTGCCATCGTCATTGAAACGCCAATCATGAAAAAGATGTGCGCCAAAACCGCTGCGCTCTACTTTTTTTAAAAACTGCTTGGGAATAATCTGGTCGGTATCAACATTGCTGCGGTTCATCAATGCGGCAATACTTTCATGTTTTTTGTACGGTTCCATAATGGTTTTATCCCCTGTGATTACAGTTTGCGTATGTCAACAAAATGTCCAGCCGCTGCCGCTGCCGCTGCCATCGCCGGTGACACCAAATGGGTACGGCCACCTTTGCCTTGACGGCCTTCAAAGTTACGGTTCGAGGTGGAAGCGCTGCGTTGGCCTTTGGTCAGTTCATCGCCGTTCATGGCCAAACACATAGAGCACCCCGGATCGCGCCATTCCCAACCGGCATCCAGAAAAATCTTGTCCAGGCCTTCGGCTTCGGCCTGATGTTTAACGTGATAAGAGCCGGGCACGGCAATCGCCTTTACGCCAGGAGCCACTTTGGTGCCTTTGGTCACTTCAGCGGCGATACGAAAATCTTCTATCCGGCCATTGGTACAAGAGCCAATAAACACCAAATCGATAGGAATGTCGGTGATTTTGGTGTCGGGTGTTAAGCCCATATAAGCCAATGCGCTTTCACAAGCCTTACGCTTGCCTTCGTTGTCAAAGCTATCGGGTGACGGTACGGTGCCGTTAACACCGATGACCTGTTCAGGTGATGTACCCCAAGAGACTTGTGGTTCAATCTCTTCGGCATTCAAGGTAATGACGGTATCAAATACGGCGCCTTCATCACTGGGCAGGCTTTGCCAGTAGGCCATCGCCTGATCCCAACTGGCACCTTTCGGTGCAAATTCACGTCCTTTCAGGTATTCGTAAGTTTTTTCATCGGGCGCAATCAAGCCCGCCCTCGCACCGGCTTCAATGGCCATATTGCAAAGGGTCATGCGGCCCTCCATTGTCAAATCCTTGATGGCCTCGCCTGCATATTCAATAACATGGCCTGTACCACCCGCTGTACCGATTTTACCAATGATGGCCAAAGCGATGTCTTTAGCCGAAGAATATCTGGACAGCTTGCCGTTGACTTGCACCAGCATGGTTTTGGATTTCTTTTGCGGCAGCGTCTGCGTGGCCATTACATGTTCGACTTCTGAGGTGCCAATGCCGAAAGCCAATGCACCGAAAGCGCCATGCGTTGCGGTATGGCTATCGCCACAAACCACCACCATGCCCGGATGGACAAAACCATGTTCCGGCACCACAACATGAATCACACCATTATTGGGGTTTTTCATGTCGTACAGATTTAAACCATTTTCACGGCAGTTTTCGGCCATGACTTCAATTTGTTTCCTGGCAATGGGGTCGGCAATCGGCAGATCGCGATCTTTAGTCGGTACGCAATGATCCATGGTGGCAAGAATACTGTGCGGATTACGCACTTTTCGGCCACTCAAACGCAGCCCTTCAAATGCTTGCGGGCTGGTGACTTCGTGCATCAGATGGCGGTCAACATAGATTAAAGGAGCCTGGCCTGGTACTTCGATGACCAAGTGACTATCCCAAATCTTTTCATACATGGTTTTTTTCATAATAATTTCCAAAACTTACAGCAGCCATAGCAACAGTGTGCAGATGACGTGTTACAGGGTAAACCGGTAGCATACAGGCATATTAACATTCTATTATGCTTCAAGATGGACTAGTTTGGCAATGCGCTAAAAAGCAGAAGCACTCCCGCTTGAAGCAATCCTGTTGACTTGGAAACTGATCTATCGTTCCCGTGCACCAGTGTAAGAACGGTGATTTAGATTCTCGAGGCTTTCTCTACAAGGATGAAATGCGGGTAATCATTCAGTCCCCCTCTTTTTTCAAAGGGGGAGCTGAATACATACCTATTTTTTTGGCTTGTCGTGCTTTTCTTCGCATTCAAGTCAGAAAGTAAGGGAAAGCTTGCCGAGGCGATTATTTTTTGGGCAAAAATTTGACCAGTTTTACTGCGTGTTCATCGCGTTTTAGGATTTCAAGGGGATAATTATGCAGTTTGATGCTAATGCCGGCATCAGGAATGGTTTCCATAAACTCAATAATGAGGCCGTTCAGGGTTTTCGGGCCTTCGGTGGGTAGCGACCATTGCATCACGCGGTTTAATTCACGGACGGTAATATTGGCATCAACCAGATAACTGCCATCACTTTGTTTTCTGACGGCTACCTCTTCGGTAATCAATTCACCGACGATTTCCTGTAACAGATCGTCCATTGTCACCATGCCTTGTACATCGCCGTATTCGTCAACGACCAGGCCGATACGGATTTTTTCATCTTTAAAGCGCATCATTTGCGTGTGCACCGGCGTGCTTTCTGGAATAAAGATGGGTTTAGCCAGTAAGCTGATAATGGTTTGTTTGTCGAAATCATCCGTGTTGAGCAGCAGCAAAACTTTGCGTAAATGTAAAAATCCAATCACGCGATCAATACTTTTTTTATACACTGGCAGGCGGGTATGCGGGCTGTTTTTTATTTTATCGATAATGGTTTCAAGCGGCGCTTCCAGGTCAATACCGACAATTTCATTGCGCGGGGTCATGATATCTTCAACCGTCGCTGACTCAAGTTCAAGAATACTCATGAGCATTTTCTGGTAGCGGTGCGACATCAGGCTTTCTGCTTCAGCAATAATAATTTTCAGTTCATCTTTGTTCAGCGTGTCCTTGTTGTTTTTGTCCAGGTCGATACGAATCAGCTTGAGTAAAAAGTTAACAAATAAATTAACGAACCAGATCACCGGATACAGCACTCTGAGTAAAGGCGTATAAACCCAGGCGGATGGAAAAGCGAGTAATTCGGGTTTTAATGCGGCGATGGTTTTGGGGGTAACTTCTGAACAAATCAACATAACAACGGTGAGGATAGCGGCGGCAATGGCGATGCTGGATTCCTCTCCCGAATACAGCTTTATGGCAATAACGGTGGCGATGGACGAAGCAAAGTTATTGACAAAGTTGTTACACAGTAAAATCAGTCCCAACAAACGATCAGGACGTTGCAGTAAAGCCTGGGTTTTGATCGCTCCCGCGTGTTTTAGTTTGACCAAATGTTTCAGGCGATACCGGTTGATCGACATTAAAGACGTTTCAGAACCGGAAAAAAAAGCAGAAAGGATAAGCATCGCTGCAAGTATGCCAAACAGCATACCAAGGGGCATATCGTTCAAGGAAGGTCGCTCAAGTTGTAAAAACCACTGTAGTTTGTATTATCTGTTCGATTTGTCAAGATTAATAATAAGTGGAGGATAAAAATTATAATCGTTCAAACTTGGTGGATAAT
>SBAV01000339.1 GCA_005239965.1 Methylobacter tundripaludum | reverse complement strand
GTTATGCGAAGCTTTGTTCAACGTTTACCGATGCGGTTAATCTGGTTGAAAGTACATTTGTGGCTGGCATTGTCTGCCGGTTTCTTTTTTGTGTTGATCGGTTTGACGGGCAGTGTCAGCGTATACCGCGAAGAAATAGACGAATTTCTTAACCCTAAACTGGTCATTGACAACCCCCAGGGCGAGTGGCAATCCCTGGATCGTATTATGGCATCGGTGCGCGATGCCCATCCTAAACGCTACGGTTCTTGGACTTTGGAAATGCCAAGATCGCCGCATAGCATGATGGCCGCTTGGTACGATAAGCCCAGGGAGAAGTATTTTGAGCTTTATGCGCCGTTGATGGTATCGATAAACCCGTATACGGCCGAAGTTGTGACCAGTCGCTTTTGGGGAGAAACCGTGACGACATGGCTGCTCGATGTGCACACCCAGTTGTTAATGAACCGCTTTGGCTGGGATACCGTAGGAATTTTCGGTGCGTTATTGGCTGTTTCTGTGTGTAGCGGACTTTATTTATGGTGGCCAGGTTTTGTAAATATTGTTTCGGCCTTGAAGATTAATTATCGAATGGGGGTAATAAAACTCATTTTTGATGTGCATCGTGTTACCGGGGTTTTCGTGGCTCCCATACTGTTGCTGCTGGCTGTAACGGGTTTTATGCTCAGTTATCCTGCAATTATGGAATCAGTAGTAGGCACGTCCGGTATGGCGCATGGCGAAACCGGACGCACGATAGCCAGTACTGCGACCCCCCATGATCATCCGGCTGGCCTGGAATCGGCCGAGTTTATTGCCCGGGGCACCTTTCCCCGTACCAAGTTAAGGCGTATCACCACGCCAGCAGGCGATGCGGGCGTTTACCGTATTAATTTGCGCCAACCGGGTGAGGTTAATCAGCGACACCCGTTTACTACCGTATGGGTGGATCGCTGGAGTGGTCAGGTTAAAGAAGCACGCGATCCATTCCGGTTTACGGCAGGGGAAACGTTTCTAACCTGGATTTGGCCGCTGCATACCGGTGAGGCTTTAGGCCCTACGGCACGTTTTATCTGGTTTTTATCAGGGCTGGGCTTGTTTTTTATGTATGTCAGTGGGGTACTGCGCTGGTTATACCGGCGCGGTAAGGTGCAGGATAGGCCTGTTGATACCGTTGCAGTGCAGATGTTTTTTCAGAGTGTGTTAAAAATGTTCACTCATGGGCTAAGGGTGTTGTTACGGGTTACCGTGGTGGTCATTAACAGAACTATGCCTTATCTTAAGTTAGCCGGAGCAATATTGTTGCATCGGCTGTATCGGGTGCGTGCAGCGTTACTCAACCGTCAGAAACGGATTGGCAAGTTTTGACCTGATAACAACGGCACATAAAGTCCTGTATCGCTGCCCAGGTTCCACCAATATTTTCCATTAAGATGCCGTGACGGTGAGCGTTAATCATCGTCAGCTGTTTTTGAGGGGTGGTGAGCATGTCCATAATTTCGGTGGCGCTTTTAGGGGCGACAATTGGATCATCATCTGCCTGAACAATCAGCACCGGTATGTCAATAATGGGCAAAAAGCCGTGCAGGGCCTCGATCAGGCGGCGCAATTCATACAAACTTTTGACCGGCACATGGCGGTAATTGATCAGGGGATGTTCGGTGCCGTTTTCGATAAAAGGCTTGATGCCTTCGTAAGATGAAATCCAGTCGACCAAGGTGTTGGCGCTGTGCAATAACGGTACTAGCATAAAAGCAGGGTTGACAAATTTGATGGGCACGGCGGTTGCACTGACACCAATGATTTCAGGATGTTTTTCAGAGGCAAGTTTCAGTGCCAAGGCTCCACCGGTAGAAAATCCGGTAACGAAGATGTATGGGCAATGCATGGCCAAGATGGTAAAGCCTCTTACAACAGAAGCGTACCAGTCTTCCCACGTCTGCTTACGCAGGGCGCAAGGGGAGGAACCATGGCCTTTTAGCCGGACACCTATAACCGTATAGCCTTGATGTACAAGGAAGTTGCCATAATCTTTTAATTCGGCAGGGCTTGCTAATAATCCATGAATCAGCAGCACACCCAAACCGTTGCCGTTTTCAGGTGTGAGCAGGAAAGGTGCCGGATTGGCTACGGCAGTTTCTTGACGATTGATATCGTCATAGCAACTTTTTTTATAGGCATGGCATTCCCAGCCTAAATCGCGGCATTCATCTTCAAAATACCAGACAGCCAATTGTTTTTTATCGAATGAGCGACATTTTTCCAGCGCGGTGATAATGGTATCGCGAACAATGATGACCGGTTTGGCCTCGTTGTCGTAAACGGCAATGAGATTTTCCAGCCGGATATGATCAAAATCTTGCTCCTCTAACAGCTTAGGCAGGAATTGATAGCTGTCTTTGTGCTCGATAAGCAGCCCGCTGTCTTTGGCAACGCAAATAAATTGCTGGAAGCGCTGGCCGATACCCGCGATTAATTCGCTATAATCCAAAGGATTGAGCAGGCTTCGATGCAAATGAATACGGGTGTTGTGCTGTAACTGTTTTACGGCAATATAGAGCGTGGTAAAAAAATCTTGACGGGATATGGACATGCGGCCATTTTCGACGCATACCATAATCAATGTTGCCGCCAGGTGGCTCAGATTAATGG
>SBAV01000111.1 GCA_005239965.1 Methylobacter tundripaludum | reverse complement strand
GGCCAACCATTTTGCGCTACGAACAAAGCTGTTCATAAAAGCAAACCAGATAGCCTATGCTGAATTACAAAAATTACGGACTGCGTAACATCAGTTACTTAATCCCGGCAAGGCCATTCCCAGCCTGCATCGCTGTGCGGAATTTGGGCGGCTGCATGTCCATCAAGGGCAATTGCCGCATCCTGAATTGGAACGCTTTTAATGCTTGAGCGAAACCTGAGCCCAATCTTACACGCACAAGTGCAACATGCCGTTGCCAATCGCACACCTTTACACATCATAGGTGGTAACAGCAAAGCGTTCTATGGTGCGGCAACAACCGCAACCACATACCTTGAACTGAGCGGTCACAGTGGCATCATTGCTTATGAACCGAGTGAATTAGTGATTACCGTACGCGCAGGTACACCGTTACATGCCGTAGAAACCGTGTTGGCGGAACAAGGGCAAATGCTGGCGTTTGAACCGCCGCATTTTTCGCCGCAAGCCACTATCGGCGGCACAATCGCTTGCGGTTTTTCAGGGCCACGACGGCATTTTGCGGGCAGTGCACGGGATTTTGTGTTGGGATGTCGCATCATTAATGGTTATGCGGAAGTGTTGCGCTTCGGTGGTCAAGTCATTAAAAATGTCGCCGGTTTTGATGTATCCCGTTTGATGGTGGGCGCAATGGGACAGTTAGGGGTGTTACTGGACATTTCCTTGCGCGTGTTACCGAAACCTGATGCTGAATTGACCTTATGTTATCCAGTAACCAGCGCACAGGCAGCGCTGGAGCTGATGCAACGCTGGCAAGGCCAATCCTGGCCGTTATCGGCGCTTTGCTTTACCGGCGGCGTGCTAATCATAAGGCTATCCGGTGCTGAAACAGCGATACGTTCAGCTGCACAGCAACTGGGCGGCGATATTGATCCTAAGGGGGCGCTATTTTGGCAAGGTTTGCGTGAGCAGCAACTGCTGTTTTTCCAGAATGATGAAAGCCTGTGGCGCATTAGTCTGCCACCAGCAACCGAAATGCTCGATTTAAATGGCGATTGGCTATTGGATTGGGGCGGTGCGCAGCGCTGGTTGAAAACTTCGGAACCTGCGGCTCGCATTCATGCAGTTGCCCAAGCGCATTCGGGCCATGCGGTCTGTTTTCGCGGTCAAGATAAAAACGACTGGCTCAGGTTGGAGCCTGGACTTTTGGCCTTGCACCAAAGAGTCCGCCACGCATTTGATCCCTACCATGTGTTTAATCCTCAACGTTTAGCCCCTGAGCTTTAACCGCCACTATGCAAAACCCAACCAGCCACAATCTTATCGATAGCCGCGATGCCCAAGAGGCGGAAGAGATTCTGCGTCGCTGTGTACACTGCGGTTTTTGCAATGCCGTTTGCCCCACTTACCAACTGCAAGGCGATGAGCGGGACGGCCCACGTGGGCGCATTTATTTGCTGAAACAGGTTTTTGAAGGCGAGCCGGTTACCGAGAAAACACAGTTTTATCTTGACCGCTGTTTAACGTGTAAAAGTTGTGAAACCACCTGCCCTTCAGGTGTTAAATACGGACGATTAGCGGATATGGGCCGAAGCGTGATTGAACAACAGCTCCGCCGCCCCTGGCCACAACGGTGGTTGCGGCAAGCCTTGTTATGGGGTTTGCCTTATCCTCAACGTTTTAAAGTCTTGGCACGATTAGGGCATTTGGTGCGTCCGCTACTCCCCGCTTTGCTAAAAAACAAGCTGCCGGCACAACGCCCTTGCCCTGTCTGGCCAGCCATTCGTCACCCGCGCCGGTTGTTAATTCTGGAAGGCTGTGTCCAGCAAAGCTTGGCAGCGCATATTGATGCCCTCACCGCTATCGTTCTCGATCAATTGGGCATCAGCGCTATCCGCCAGCCTAACGCGGGCTGTTGCGGTGCGTTGAATTATCATCTGAACGATCATAGCGGTGGCCTGAATTTTATGCGCCGCATGATTGACGCCTGTTGGCCACAGATTGAAACCGGTGTAGAAGCAATTATCATGACTGCCAGCGGCTGCGGGGCTATGCTGAAAGACTATGGGCATTTGTTGCGTAATGACCCGCTTTATGCCGAGAAAGCAGCAATTTTTTCGGCGTTGACCCGCGATTTAAGTGAAGTGCTACGCGTCGAGGATTTAAGCGCCTTAACCCCCCTTCCCCGTAAACTGGCTTTCCAATCGCCCTGCAGCTTGCAACATGGGCAACAGCTTAACAGTGTGGTTGAAGATTTGCTGCAACACCTGGGCTTTGAATTAACACCGGTTAACGATGCCCATTTGTGCTGTGGTTCGGCGGGGACTTACGCCATTTTACAACCCCAGCTCTCGAATCAACTGCGGGCTAATAAATTGCAATATCTTCAAAACGGTCAACCGGAGTTGATTGCCACCGCGAACATCGGCTGCCTGCTGCATTTACAAGAAAAAGCCGATGTGCCAGTGGTGCACTGGATTGAGTTGTTGGCAAATGTTAGGACTTCATAACATTATCCGAATAGCCAAAAAATAGCTAATTTAATCAGTAAACTGCGTCAACACGCCGTCACGGTAATCACGATACGCCTGCTCAATTTCTTCTGTGCTGTTCATAACAAACGGGCCCGATTGCACCATCGGTTCTTTTAACGGCAATGCAGCCAACACCAAACATCGTGCTCGCTGATCGTGTGTTGTCAGATGGATGTTGTCACCGTTAACTAGCTGTCCCAATTGCCCGGCTTTTAAGATCTTGTCCGATGTCCCGACAACCAGCTCACCTTGGTAAACATAGACTAAAACAGTATGTTGCAAGCTTATCGGTATATCCAACTGTTGCTGCGAACTGAGTGCGACATCAGAATATAACGGTTGTGTGGTCACACCTGTTACCGGGCCGGATATTTTTCGCGTTCCGCTAATATACTCTCCTGCGATAAGCTTGATGTAACCGCCGTCTGCCAATGCGATGTTCGGAATGTCCTCAGCAGCAAATTCCTGGTAATGTGGCCGTTTCATTTTCTCTTTTGCCGGCAAATTTATCCATAGCTGAAAGCCTTGTAGCAAGCCGTTTTCCTGCTCCGGCATTTCTGAATGGATAATGCCATGTGCGGCGGTCATCCATTGCACATCGCCTGCACGCAAATGCCCTTCATTACCCAGATGATCGCGGTGCAACATGGCACCGGCCAGCATGTAGGTCACGGTTTCAAAACCGCGATGCGGGTGATCGGGAAAACCGCCAATGTAGTCTGTTGCTTTATCGGAAGCAAATTCATCCAATAAGATAAACGGATCGAAGTTATTTTGCTGAGGATTGATAATACGTTTCAGCTTAACCCCGGCACCATCCGAGGTATTTTGGCCGGTAATAACCGTCGCGAGTTGTCGTGTTTTCTTATTCATCTTGAACTCCCAATACAGAATGCTTGATTAAATAGTTGCCCATTCTTGGCTGTCGCTGCAAAAAACATAGCGGCTGAAAACCTGCTTTCAATATTACGATTGATTCCATTTTAAATTTTGAGTTCATCTTATCCGTTGATAAACAATTTTACTAGTACTCAGTCACTCTTTAAGTGTCGGGTATATTTTTGTCCAGTGTGAGACCTACGAGGTTTTTAAAATCTCGTAGGTCTTTCGATTTACCCGACAGAATAAATGTGACTGAGTACTAGGCTGTCTGAGCAGGCAATCTAACGTAGCTAATTCTAATAATAAGTAGTCGTCCAGAAGTCTTTTAACATTTTTATTCACCACAAAGAGCATGAAGGACGCGAAGTTAACTGTTTTTCTTCGTGGTCTTCGTGGTCTTCGTGGTCTTCGTGTCCTTCGTGGTAAATAATGGGGACAGATAATTTTTTCATTTTGCTACAAAACTTTGATTACTTAATATTTGACACATTTTTACATTTCTATTATTCTATAATTATGGAAATTAAAACAGCTGTTAATTCTCTTGCCGCCTTGGCTCAAGAAACTCGCCTTGCAATCTTTCGCATGCTGGTTCAGAGAGGAGAGATTGGTCTTTCGGCTGGACAAATCGCAAAGACTCTTAATACGCCGAATGCTACGTTATCTTTCCATCTAAAAGAGCTATCTAACGCGGGATTAATAATTCCCAGACAGGAAAGCCGCTTCATCTTCTACTCAGCAAATTTCGCATCCATGAATGCACTGCTGGAATTCCTGACTGAAAATTGTTGTGCCGGTAGCCCATGCGATATCACCACGGTGCGCTGCGACGAAGAATCATTATCATTCGAACATTTATCACTAATGGAGACTACTTTATGAAACGCTTTCATGTACATGTTGCCGTTAATAACCTGAGCGAAAGTATTCGCTTCTACTCGGCAATGTTCGCTACCGAGCCATCTGTTACAAAATCTGATTACGCAAAATGGATGCTAGACGACCCAAGGATCAATTTCGCCATCTCACAACGTGGTGCAAAAGCAGGTTTGGATCATCTGGGTATTCAAGTGGAATCCGACACGGAATTGAATGTGTTAAATCAACAACTCGTCGAAGCCTCTTTACCCGTTGAGGAACAAAAAAACACCGCTTGCTGTTACAGCAGATCCAATAAATATTGGACAATTGATCCGCAAGGTATCGCTTGGGAAGCGTTTCATTCACTTGCAACCATATCAACTTTCGGTATGGATACCGTTGTTCCTATAAAAGCAGAATCTACTTGTTGCGCCCCATTTATGGAAGGTAAATGTCAATGAGCGAGCATGTTTTCAATGTTCTGTTTCTCTGCACCGGCAATTCTGCCCGTAGCATTATGGCCGAGGGACTTTTAAATAAATTAGGCTCTGGACGATTTCACGCTTTTAGTGCTGGCAGTCATCCAACCGGTAAGGTTAATCCATTCGCCTTGGAACGTTTAGAGCTAGAAGGTATCCCCCTTAAAGACGCACGCAGCAAAAGCTGGGATGAGTTTGTGCAACCTGATGCACCTGTCTTGGATTTTATAATCACGGTTTGTGATAACGCTGCTGGTGAAGTTTGTCCGACATGGCCGGGACAACCGATTACCGCACATTGGGGCGTATTTGATCCAGCATCTGTTGAAGACAACGAGAAACGTCTGGCGTTTGCTAAAGCATTCGCTGTATTGGAAAGGCGGATTAAACTGTTTACAAGCCTGCGTCCTGAAAGCCTGGAACGTATGGTATTAGAAAGACAAGTCAGTGATATTGGGCGGGTAAAATAATTATAATGTAAATTATATCGTTTTCAGAACTGGAAAGCGGCTCTTAATCGGTTTAATATCTTGTTCCCAGATAGG
>SBAV01000095.1 GCA_005239965.1 Methylobacter tundripaludum | reverse complement strand
GGGCGATGTTGATTTAACAAAGTAGAATTAGCCATGAAATATTTAACATTAATAATATTGTGTATTTACTCAACTTATAGCTACGCAGTTAATCCAAAAGTGTGCTTTGAGTGAGGGCTGGCCTTATCAAACGCTTATTTCCAGCCTCTTGCATAAATATGCGGAAGGGCGACTTGTAGAGCATGGCTAATCGAGCTTTACCTTAAATGTAACTATCCCGCTGGCTCCCGGTAACAAAGAACCAGTAAACTTCCACTCGATACCGCCAGTACCCCCCGGCGTATCGACAGATGAACACAAAACAGCCGTAGCAGACGATGGCGTAGTTTTTGTGCAATTTGTCAGATTACCCGGAAATGAACCGGCTAAAGCCGAAACAAAAGAGGTATACGCCGGGGTTGCATCCTTAATGGTCAATGAACTAATCGGCGTTGCACCATTGTTGGTGTAACTAATTTGGTATTCAAGCGTTTCACCTGATTTAGCGGTATTGTTAACTTGCCAATTTGGGGAACCCGAACTATCTACCGTGACATTGCGTACCATTTTCTTCAAAGTAAGCGAGGCATCGGAAACGGCAGTCAAATCTTGCCGCGTGTAATTAGAGCTCAAGGTTGGCGATGCGTTGGTGTAAACAAAGTTGGCTTTCACGGTAGCCAGATTGGTTGCGCCCAACGGCACAGAAGCCGGTATGAATTCCTTTAAGATTAAGCAGAGTTGGCTGCCTTCAAGTACGGGAATTGCCGTTGTAACGGTTTGAGTCTCACCGCTATCGAGGTTGCCGTTGCAATTGCTGTCCGTATAGAGCGTTTCAGTCCAGCCGGTTAACGCCGGGCTGGCTGTTGCACCGGGTAAGCTAAAGCTAATCGTTCCCCCGGTTTTGGCAACAAAGGTATGGGGGTATAGTACCGTGCTACCAGCATTCCCGGTTTTGGTACCGTCGGTGATGAACTGATTGACAGGGACATCGCCGAAATTGATTCCACTGTAGCTGGTATTGGCCACCAACGTAAAACTGATGTTGTCCACGCTAACCCGTGTGTAACCTACAGGCGTGATACTCCCGCCAACATTGGCACCGGTTGAAATATACCCCGATAGATTGCTTTGTTCGACGCAAACCGTTCCGGTCGGTACATCCGTCGTTGGAAGACTGTATCCGCCTGTTCCATTGGTTGATGCTGTGCTGTAAGTTATGCCGCCACAATCAGTCAGTTTGACGGTAACACCAGCGAGTCCTGTTTCTACACCATCCTGTATACCGTTATTGGCCGTACCGCCGCTCGTTCCACTGTCCTTAAAAACTGTGCCGGTAACTGTAAATGGAGCGGCAATGACGGTGACATCTTCCTCTGTATTCTTTTCTCCCTGGAAAAAGCTAGTGGGTGTATTGGCACTGATGGCGCTGACGCTGTTGTTGTAAATGCCATCAGAAACGCTAATGGCAACACCCGTTCTAAATTGAATAACCATAGATTGTCCGGCATTAATACTGAAGCCCCCGGAAGGATTGGTATCCCATTGCGGTGTAGAGGGGGTTTGTGTGCCGGTAGTTAGAATTTGATAAGCATCCGCTGATAAGGGAACGCCGTTAACACTGATCGCGCTGGTATCGATGTAGGTAAAGCCATTAGCAAGGGTATCTGTTATTTTTATTCCGGTTGCTGTTAGTGTTCCGGTATTGGTTATTGTAATCGTATATAGAGCCATTTCCCCTGCGTTTATGCTCGGTGTGCTGGTTGTTTTACTGATGTCTAGGCTTGTCGCATTTGTGACGGTTAAAGGATAGTCCTCCACCTCACCATCAGTAGCGACAGAAGCACTTGAGGGTGCATTGCAGTTAGCCGTCGTGGAACAAAGGCGGAAACGCGCATAAGTCTGGCCGATGGAAGCGGTTGCTGGAACGGTAATGTTTAGATTAAGGGTACCGGTTGCAACATTTTGGTCGTTGGCGATCTTTTCGCCCGTATCGAGAAAATCACCGTCACGATTCCAGTCGAACCAGGCATTAAGGTAGCCACTGCCGTTGATGACAACCGGAACACTGAGCGATTGCCCTAAATTGGCTGCGGTCGGCAAAGTAATGCCGTCCTCGTCATCAGGACTGTCTGTCGTATCATCGATACTGGCACCCGTATCTTGCAAAGTACCACTATCCGCATCGGGGGCAATACTACCCAAAAAAAGGGTCGGCGTAGTGACCAGAGCATGTCTTGGCCCATTATCTGCCGTTGTTGTGTTGTAATTGCCCACACTAACGCCCACAGCAGTATCGGGGGCATCGCCATAATCGACACCTAGGACAGTCAATTTGGCATTGGCAAAATTAAGCAGATTATTAAGATTACTGATATTACTGGGGGCATTCACATAAATCCCCGGTGCGCTCGCAGTGACATTGACAGTAATTGCACAGGAAGCCATACCTCCAGAAAGGACGGCGTTGTTGACCGTAATAGTGTCCATGCCCCCAGATGTGCCTTTGGTAACAGTGCCGCCACATTGTGGAGATGTTGGTGTGCCAATAACGGTGACCCCTGATGGCAGTGTGTCCGTGAAGCGGATTAAACCTTGTGCAGGATACCCAGGCACATTGCTTAAGGTAAAGGTTAAAGGTATGGTGGCCCCAGAGGAACTAATATGGTCGTTGTCACCATCTACAGGGCCGAAGCGTTTAGTTAAAGAGGGAATCTTGACGCTAAAAGTAAAGTCATATTCAGCGGTAAACGTTGTATTAGCGACGGTGCCGATATTCCATTGTACAGCCGCCCCGACATCCAGATTTTGCGTAGTGGCTGTCGCAGTATTAGGTAAATTGTACGGGGTATTTCCAATGTATGACAAAGGATCACTCCAATAACCGCAAAAATACCGGTTCCAGACACTTGCCAACGAACGCTGACGGTATCCGGCATAGTAAGCCCGGGCGGTATTATCGGCGCCGACAAAACTAGGAAAAGAGCTATCGATGATGCACTGACCATAATCATCGCCATCCAATTGCAAATCGGTTCTGTGATAGAGTTTTAAATCAGCGGTGTTTCCAGCCGGCACACTGACATCAAGTTTTATTGTGTAAAAATCATTTGGAAAGACGTAGCTTACCGTTTGGGTAACAGTGTAGGTCCGAGTACTGACAACCCCCTTGTAGACAGTGGTTGTAGTCCCACTACCCAGACTTGAGCCCCCGGTGTTAGAAACAGCTGTCCAAGCGGTGGTACCTGATACACCGCCTGATGATGGAGCGCCAAATATTGTCGAACCAACCCGTAAATAAATCGAATTATAGATGGCTGTAGAAGGGGGTACTGTGCCAGAATGATAAAATTGCCGTGAGTAAGGCGTGGTGCCGTTCGCAGCACAACGTTCAACCTGAAACTGGCTATTGTCGCCAACATAAATCTTAAGGCCGCCACTTGCCCCTTCAATAGGGCATTGTGCTCCATTATTGTTTATAGTAACCGTCGCCGCTTCGGTTTTAATTGCCCAAAATTCAAAAATTATGACGAATATAACTAGTAAAAAATGACTAATAATCCAAAGCGGCTCATTTTTTCTTTCAGATTTAAATGTCATAACTGTTCCAAATTTATCAGGCTGGTGCAAGGGGGGCTAGGCGTAGTGATAATCCCAGGGTGTGATAGGGCAAGGGTTAGTTAAATAGTCCTTCATCAAACTTGAAGCGTACCCGCACATAAAAACCTTGTTCAGTGTAATCCGTGCCTTTTAGATCGCCACCGTCAAAACCCTGCATGTTATAGCCGACCGAGGCCCATAGGTCATTAATCACCTGATAACCGACTTCAACACCTTCAGAAAATTGTATGGCGTGTTCGTCTTTAAGTACACCCGATTGCACCGAAACATCCCAATCCTGTAAAAAATCCCAGGTTACGCGCCCATAAAGCAGATGGGCCAAGACATTTGCCTTGGTCTTATTGCGTTCCTGCTCACTCCACTTTAGCGTATAGCGGCCCGAAGAAACCAGATCCCTGCGCGGCTGGTAGTTGATATGCGTTGATACGATATGGCTTTTTTCACGGTAAGGATCATTGCCGCCTTTTTGCTCTTCCAAACGGTGTTCATACCGTCCCAAGGCATTCCATCGGTTATCATTCACCTGCCGCCAGGCCAGGCCAATTTGCTGACGGGTGCGCCATAATTCGCTGCCATCTGCGGCGTTTTCCTGCACAGAAAAGCCATTACGTGCAAGCAAACTCCAGTCCTGGTTGATTTTATACGCCAGACCCAAGGTGTTTAACCAGGAATCGCCAGTGTCAGCAAACCGGGTTTCAAGACTACCCGTCAGTTTATAACGCGGATCGGCGGTATATTCCGCCAGGGCGGTGATAGCAGTGGAATCACTACCGGGCTGTCCGGCAAAAGCATGCGTTGTCTCAAAGCCACCCCCAACTTTAAGGCCTTCGAACAGTGTCCAGGTTTGGCGTAATCCCATGGCCGCTTGGGCTTCCCGTCCATTAATGGCATCCCGCAAACGGTATTCACTGAATAACCGCCCATCCTTGGAGTAAGCGCTTTCGATGCCTATTGCCGCCTGGTTGTTTTGCTGGGTGGCATTGAGCGCATAAGGGCTGTTCAGGGAAGAGATAAACTCATAACGCCCATAAACGCGGGTCTTGTCATTCACGAGATAGCCAGCCCCCACGGCAAACAGGTGTTTATCAATATCCAAAATGTCTTGCTCAATCTCGGTATAGACATCTGCACCTTTTAGCCACGGTAATTTTGCCGCCAGTTTACCGCGTACCGTTAACAAATTATTGGGGGTACCGGTTAAGGTATTATACGGCGATAGACCAAAGCCTTGCTGGCCGTTTGCCAAAGCCTGGTGTACGGCCCGCATACCGAATTCAGCACTTATCATGTCATTAAAGGCATACTCGATGCCAGCTAACAGGCCCGCCCGCATACCGCCGCTATAGCTGTCTTTGCTGTAGATGCCCTGCCCGATTAAGCTGGCCTGATTATCAAGCTTGTATTTGACATTGGCGGCCGCTTCCGTGCGGCCATTACTGAAACCGGAAGTGGGGTTATTGTAATTTTTGTCGGCATGAGTTACCTGGGCATCCGCTTTAAGCCTGTTGCCATCGTGGCGCAATTCTACACGTTCGGCCCAGCCGGCACCTTCGATACCGGCTGTGTTTTGGTTAATATAACCTGGAATATTTAACCCTACCGACCCCGGATTACTTTGATTAGTAAAGCCCGTGTTATTTTGATCCACGTTGATAACCCCGGTGTTCGTTCTGGCCACTTCACCGATCAGGGTGGTTTTTTCACCCAATTTGACAACAGCGGTGCTGCCCATGACTTCCGTCTTTTGCGCTGGATTGTCATCACGCGCATAAGAAGCGCCCACTTCTATGTTATCCGTCACTTTGATACGAGCATCAGCCCCACCCTTAAAAAAGGCTTTGCCACCTTGTGCGGATTCAAATGTGATGCGGATAGTGCGCTTGTTCAACCTGGCATCCTGCGATGCCACCGGACCTTTAAAAAAAATCTCATGCGTCACCAAGTCGATAGAATAATCTACAAACCGGCTCATCAATACCGATTCAAGAATCAGGGTGGGTTGATTCCTGTCACGCACCAGAATTTCTACTTTTTCGCTGTTCTCATACAGCGACTCCATACCCGGTACTTTATAAGGCCCTGAGGTACCGTTAGCGGGAATTTCGACAATTTTTTGGGCTAGATTGTCATGGCTAATCCAGGCATTGCCACTGACATTGCCATTCTCATAGTGACTCCTTAACCCAGTAGCCGAACGGCTGTACTGGCTTAACTTGCGATCCAGGCTGTTGTCCGAGGTGGTAAAGTCACCATACAGCAAATAGGACTTCTGCTTATCGACCCGCAAATAGAACCGTTGCGTAGACTGCGCATCAAAGCCTTTTATCGACGAGTCGCCATAGATGGGATAAAACTTGTCCGGTTGGATATCCCTGAACAAACGCTGCTTGGTATTTTTGTCGCTGTCATAAGCGGTCGTCAATAAGTATTCGCCTTTGATGGTGCCTTTAAAAAAGAATGCGGCACGGCCCGTTCCGCGCACATCAGAGCCATTGACGGAATTGCGCAATTCACGCTCGAAAGCATCATAAGCGGCCGGGGCATTGACATTAATTTTGCCAGCCTTGTTGAAATTAACCACCCCTTCGATAATGCCGGCGCCAACCAACGGGCGTAATTCAGGCAGGAAGGCGATCTTAACCTGATTCTGCAAGTCCCCGGAACTTACCCGAACGATGGCATCAGAAGGATTGCCGGGCGGCATTAGCGTAAAGTCAGCCACGCCGCCTTCCACAAAGGTTTGAAGCCCCGGTTCATCTGGGGCAAGGTCTTTGTTCACCCAGGCGCCATGATCGAGTTCCAGGGTTAATTGTGTGCGAACTGCCACCGGCACCCCGTTATCGTCGAGCATGTGGACTTTAATTTTCACCGGCGTTTTAGAATCGGCTATCGATGTTGCAGGGGCATCGATTTTTATAGCACCGGCATGACCGGGCGCAACCACACCCAGATACTTACTTTCACGCACATTGCCGAAAGCATCAACAACTTCCAGCAGCAAGTCGTTTTTACCGGGCTGTAGCGTAACACCGATGTATTCCCAAGCTTCCAGTTTTTTATCCGCTACCGTAGACTTCTTGCCGACGCGGGAAAGAGATTCTTCCTCACCGTTGACTTTAAGGCGCAAAGTTGAACCCATCATGCCTTTAACCCGGATATTGATAACGTTTACCGGTAGGGTATCGCCATCCTTAAGGTCAACAAATCCTGAACTGTTATCCAGATTTTTGATGACATCTTCCAACGGAATTACCAAAGGCCGGTGCGGCGCCTCATCTTGTAAGCGTTGAGCGGCAAGCGATGGATTGAGATTTGTCGGCATGACCGTCTGATAAACACCATTTTTAGCATTGCCGACAGCACCATCTACCGTATTTAGAGCTTGTGCCCCTGCCGCTGTTATCACACCCGAAGCCGGGCGTGATTTAGGGTCGGAAATACTGGTTTCGGTAGCGTTGGCATTAAAACGCTGGCTTATGATGGCTACACCGTCGTAAATCGGCTGCACCTCCAAGGCCTTACGGCGTTGTTCGACTTCCTGGATGATGGCGTTGGCATTGCAACTGTCGATTGCAAAATCGGCCTTGTGCAGTTCACCCTTCTTAAGGTCAATAAAACGGCTGTCCCCTTTGCCGGAATTTCGATTGTTCAAAGCAATTAAACGAGCGCCTCTAGGCAAGGTGGCGGTATCCAGTTTCAACACGTGCGTAATCGGCGATAAACCGTATAAACTGTATTTACCTTCTACATCCGTAATCACGGACGTGCCATCTTCCATCAACAGACGCACACCAGGAACGCCCAATTCCTTATCGCCCTGCACCTTATCCGCCTTGCAGCCTTCCAGGTAAACTTTACCCGCCAAAAAAGCGTCATCGGAAAACACGCCGCCGGTAACCGTAACCGCCCAGGAGCTTTGGTTGGAATCAAAACGGCCACTCACAGCCTTAGCCCGATTGACCGAACTTTTATCCAAGGCAGCACCTACACCAACTTGCAATTGATACGTCAATTCTATGGCTGCTTTATCGACCCACACTAAATCGGTTAAATTGAAATTAAGCGGGGCTCCCGGCGCACCGGCAGGATCAGGCAATGTCTTCCAGCTGCCACCGATTGAACCGGAAAGCTGGCGATAACGGACAGAGCCAGACAGCAAACGAAAGCCGCGTGGCAATAAGTCGTTGATCTGTATAGCGTCCAGGGTTGTTCCTGAATAATTGGTCAAAGTCAGTTTATAAGGAATGATGCCCCCCAATTCCGCTACAATTTTGCTGCTTTCCTTGTTCAGAAATATCCGGTGGTCATTTGATGACGCTTCAGAAATAGTAACTTGTGCGTCAGATGATGCCGAGGCCGCTGCTACGAGGTTTGAAGCCAAGTTCTGGCCGTTCAAACTCACCCCAAAAACAGCATTCCGGAATGCGTGTTCAGTTTTCTGTAAGACGGGAGCCAAGATAATACGCACACTAAATTCAATAGTGGACGATTCCCCCGGCAACAAACCTTTACTGCCATCGACCAGTTGCACATCATCATGGGTATCAAAACTTGAAACATCTGCGGATGAGCAGGGGGCATTACCGGTATAGTTGACATTAGCCAACAATGCCCCTTCGATAATGTGCGGTTTTTGCAATACTTCCCAAGACGTCACTGGCGCTGGATTTTCAAACACACGAAAGGTGCAATTGAGGTTATCGGCCAGATGAATATTATTTGCCGGCACAGTGCCTGTATTACTTGCTGTAACTGTATAAGTAATATCAAAGGTGTTTGCAAAGCCGGCAACGGCGACAGGGTCTGAGGCGGTTTTTTGCACCGAGATTTCGGGTAAAACCGTAGCTGATACCATGGCTGATTTAGCGGTTAGCGGTACGGAGACACCATTGACCTTATAGCTGACCGCTGCCTGGTTGGTAACAGTCACGCCGGACGCCAAAGCAGCAGTGCATGAATATCCTGCGGAAAACAACCCTAAGGCAAAGCAAATAACAAATTGCCAGACACCGGAAAGCCTTTTTATTTTTTGGGCTGAATCGGATTTAGTGGCTAGGGGGTACATGCTTCAGAGAAAAGAAATATTGGCCATCCAGCCGCCGACAGCTTCGATACGGTGCAGATCCCAGCATAGACACCCATGTTTTACTGTTTGCAGGTAATGTATTCAATGCCGGTTTTCAGTTTAGAAGTTATTATTCATACGGATACATCCCTTGTTTTTGCAACCATTCCTTAAGACTGCTTGCAAAAACAAAGACGGCCGCGCCGGTGGACAAACAAACAGGCTGTTCGTCCACCGGCTTGGTTATTTACTGGCTATGGGTTAATACGAACCGAAAACTCCAGCTGGGTTGAAGCAGCAGGCGCTACCGTTGCCCAAGTGGCACATTTAACTACGCCTGTGCTACTAACAGCAGGCGCGGTTAACGTAGCGCCACTGCTACAAGCACCGCCACCGCCGTAAGTTGTGAAGGTAGGTGTAGTATCATTGATGACGACATCGGTTACGTCCGCATCGCCATTGTTGGTGGCTACAATCTTGTACCAGACGCAATCACCCGGTTTTTGGCTTTGCGCACTGATTGAATAAGCCCCCGCAACATCACACGTTGAGGAACTGCTATTCCAGGCGCTCAATGCCTGTGTTTTGACCAGACTAATCTGACCCGCCACCACGTTAGTCGTATCTGTTATTGGTGCAGTAGTGCCACAACTTAATACAGTGTCAGTGGCTATTACGGTAATGACATCAGCTGTACCCAAGGTAGCACTTGGTGGGGCTTGTACCTTGACCAACAATTTTACGTTGGTCCCTGCGGACAGTGCTGGCATAGTCGTGGTGATAGAACTGTCAGCAACACCGCCGCCAAGCGGTGTGTCAGTTGCATCCACGGAACCTGGCGTTGTCCCGTTATCAAGATACAGCACATAAGACCAGCCATCCGCTGCTTTGTTGTTGGTTACGTTGAAGGTGAAATCACCGCCGCAACTGTTGTTTCCGCCATTGGCCAGCGTATGGGAATACACGACAATCCCACCGGGCTGGATTTGGCCGGCACCGGCTGTTAAAAGCACCAGGTTGTTCAGTGGGCTCAGCGTCACACTGTCAAGCTTGATGTCAGTCGCCCCGGTTGCGCCTGAAGTTACTTTAAAATAGGCGTTATAAGTGCCTGCTGAAGCCGTTGCCCCCGTAGCCGGGGTGGTGACCACAGCGCAGAAATCAAGCCGGGTGCCCGGTAAAATCGTGCCGGTGTTGCTGACAACCGCACCTAATGTGCCACTACAAGCCCCAGCATGGATTGCCACTGTCCAACCCGACAGCAACGTACCCGGTACAAAAGCTGTTGCGTCGACAAGTGCGCTGCCTGCGGTAAGGTGATAGCTCAAATTGTAATTATCATTCGCTGTACCTGTGTTTTTGACGCTCAAATCGAACTGCGCGACATTACCAGGAGCCACTGTTTTGGGGGTAATCACTGTAGTTGTATTACCGGCACCCGTACCGTCAACACCAAGATTGTTGGTCAAATCCACACTGGAAGGCGTGATAGCGGCCAACTGATCAAACACAGTGTTTTTTACAGCTGGGTTGCCTTTTGAGGTGGCTGTTTTGGAGACCGTAAAGTTGCTTGCGGTTGTACAATCAATCAAGCTACAGGCATTGGCAGGAATAATCGCTTTCAACACTACCGTATAACGTTCACCGGTACTGACTGGACCCGTATCGGGTATACCGTCTGCGTCGCTGCTCACTAACGGTGTACTGCCATCAGATTTGAATAATTGAAAGGTGGTACCCGCAGGGAAAGCCGTTCCTGCACTCACATCGCCTGTAGTGATGTTAAAAGTGTCGGGAGCACTGCCTGTGTTCCATATTTCGTTGCTGAACGACACCACTGCGCCAGGCGCTGCATCAGTCGTAACACGAACCAAATCATTTCCGGCGGCAGTTGTGTTGTCACCATCGCTTGATGAGGACGCACTGTTATTGGCAACCACGCCATAACTACCAACCACGGTGAAAGGCGACTGGTTAGTGGTCGAAATTGTTCCTGGCGCTGGTGTACAGGGTAATCCGGTACAATCGGCTGTGCCATTATTGGCTCTGGCATAGGTTGCGGCGTTGGTTGTTTCGCTGGTACCTAACGGGGCACCTGTATCAACCACAACCGTTAAGGTAATGAAGCCTGAAGTATTGGCGGGGACGTTGGTAATCAGTGCCTCAATTGTGGTTAACGCATTTGGTGCGCTACCCGTTGTGATTGCCTGATATACAATTCCGGCAGGATCCACACCTGTATCCGCCAGATCAGTCAATACGGTTGCGCCAGAACTTGACCATGTGGCGCCTGTAACATAACTGTAGCTGGCTGCATTACCGCTACCAATTAAGTCCTTGATGTATAAAGGCCCTGCCGCATTACCGGAGTTGGTATAGGCAATTTTATATTTTACTTGCGTGCCTGATGGGCCTGTGATCAATGAACTAATGATCGACTTGTTGACAGCAAACACAGGGATGTTGTTTGCAACTGTCAACGTATCATCATTGGACAAGGTAGCCGTTGAGTAGAGCGCTGGAGTGACAGGCACAGCCGTAACGGTTTCAACAGCTGTCGCTGCATTTGTGGCCGTTGCTTTTACCGTCATAGCTACAACAAAGTTAAACTTATCGCCCGCTGTCAACACACCTGTTTGTACCTGAGTACCCGTACAGGCAGGACTGCCGCCTACCGTACAAAGCGGTGTCGCGCTGTCCGGCTGGCCGTCCGCATTGGCATCAGCATAAATCGCCACGCCTGACAAGTCGCTGTCAAACGTTGCCGGCAGGGTAATGTTAAAAGAATCCGAACCGTTCCCTGTATTGGTCAAGGTATGCGGCATGTACACGGTAGTACCGGGCGCTGCTGTCTTGGTGTTAGCGGCGGCCAGTGTGTAACTGCCGACTTGTGTTACTGTGGTAGTTACTTCATTGGAAAGGGTATGTTGAAGCGTGCCGCCGGTGTCCATATAGTCGGCAGAGGCTTGGTTGGCAATGGTTGCACCTGCCAACGGCGTTGCTGCCTGTACATTGCTTACCGAAAAGATCAGTATCAGCCCAAAAGCCGCAAAACCGGCACTGAGAAGCCGCGAAAAGAAACCCCCGTGCTTTAGCGGCGGAGCTGGTATTTTATTTATCATAATTTTATCCCTATGGTTCAAAAAACGGGCAATGCAAACTTCATTTAATTTTTTTGTTTAACAAGAATACTCAATCATCTAACGCATATAATTCTTCGCCTTTGGAGATGTCTCCAAAGAGACTATGCTCGCCTGAATACCCGGCACGAATCTGACTGAAACAGAAAGATACGCAAGCGAACGCCCAATGCTTGTCTGATAAGACGTTGTGTTGTACGAAGCTATGTAGCCAACCTGCTTTACGCTCCCTAATGGTTGGTTGTCGTTGCTGCAGGATTTGCCACTAATTCTGCGGCTGATTTAGGCAATGCGTTGACGCGCATACGCGCCGTCACTTCTATTTTTTTACCTGCATCCAGGTTACCTATTTCCCAGCGTAAACCCTGATATTCGGAATAAGGCACTGTAACCTGGCTATCCTTGCCATCCTTATCCTTGCCGGAGCGCACCAAAGGTTCCGAGCCATAGCTAACGCCGTCAACAGTGGCAAGGACAGACGCTGGACGCGCCGATTTTTCAACATATTCCATTCCGAAAGGAATCGGCAATGAGGCCTTAAGCCCAGCAATACTATTTTTGCTTCGATTGCGGTAAACGGCGCTGTACTGCACCAGATCGCCCGGCTTGACTTTGTCGGCCTTTGAAAAAGTCTCTTTACCATTGGCGCTAATCTGTACTTTTTGAGTGCTAAGCGTTATCAGCAAAGGCTCTTGTTTTTTATTCGACACCTTTGCTTGAGCATCTGCCGCATAGCCATTATGAGCGGCCAGCATTAGACAGAGAAAGGGCGCTATTAATCTGTATTTCGTAATACTATTGTTCAATGTAGTTTTCATTTTTTACCTGTTGTCCCCTAAATTAACCGGCTTTATGATAAGCCTTTGCTACCGGCGATTACTGTCCGGCTAAAGCAATGAAAAAAGTCATGACATGATGAATAGCATTCAAAAACAGCATACTGTCTAACTACCTGTCTCACCGTTTGCTGAGAAGTATAGTTAATCTTTTTGAAAGTATTAAAAATCTGCTAATTTAAGAACCAATTAGCTGAATCCAAAATATTATGATTGGAATCAAATAGATATTGAATTACAGACCAAAGATAAGAGCTGCATCACGTCGATGCTAAAATTTTCCAGGGGGCGGAATATCGGTTAACGATTAATCCATTGAATATATTGCTTTTCGGTCTGGAGGCTGTAATGTTTGACATGAATACGATCGCGCACTTGATCAGCAGTTTTAAGGGGATTATTCGGTGTAGAACGCGGTTCCATAAAAAGATTGCTATCAAAATCCATATGCGCTAGCATCGCGAAAAGTGGGGATTTTACAAATGATATGCACCTTTATTTAAGTTATATGAAATTTTAATAGGGCACCGAATTGGGTGTCTACTAAATAGTTAGGCCTCACGCTTCCATCATAATTGGCTAATTAGTGCCAGAACGAAAAAGGCTGCAAGCCATATAGCATAAGGCACTCAGCGATTTTTTGAACGCGAAGATTTTCAAAAATTGCATGATACGTCCTACAACAGCATATAGATGCTACCAAAATCTATGTAATAACATGATAAATAAGCATATTTAATAACGCCATTTCTTTGTCGAAAAAAACTTCGTATGCAAAAACGTGGTTTAACCAAATGATTTTAAATAACAATATGAATTTTCGGCCAGACACTAATTAGGAATAACATGAAAACCAATAAAGACCTTATACTACGAGACAATCAATGCGACTTTGGTCAATAAACCCAAAATACTTAGATTCAATGGGTATTGTTGCTTTATGGCGTGAAGGATTATTAGCACAAAAGGTTCTATTAGGCGAAACTAAAGGGTATAAACTTCATCCCCAATTAATTCGATTTCGTAACACTGACGATCCTGTTTTAGCCATCGGGTACTATTTGAATAAAGTGTTAGATGAAGCTATACAGCGTGGATATAATTTCGACGGCTCGAAAGTTGTAAAATCGGGAGTTTTTCCAAAAATGTTTGTTCAAAGTGGCCAAATCGATTATGAATGGGAACATCTTTTAAATAAACTCAAGAATCGAGCGCCGACTTTGTATGAAATCAACAAATGTCTCATTAAACCATTACCACATCCATTGTTTGTTATTATACCTGGGGGGCTGGAGAATTGGGAACGATTATAGTCCCTAATGTTATTGTAATGGTTCAGTAAATTTGGATAGTTGTATTAGCTTTGTATTTGATTTAGCATTTTTATTCAGTACTATTTTAGTAGCTGTGTGTTATTTGGCAGCCTAACAATTTGTTCAAGTGTGACCGGCCTTACTGTGGCGGTTTTAAAAATCAGTTAAAAATAAACAGTGTTCGCTTTATTTAATTTCATACAAAGGCCGACACCTAAACAAAACGTTAGGCGTATTCTGGATTTTAGTTTTTAGCGCGTCAATTTTTCAAGCACGACACTTAAATATCAGTAACTTTCAGACTAGGTCTAAACTACTACAACTTATTCGCACATTCATCAGCAGGTTTTCGTTATGATCCAGGCGACTTACATCAGTACTCCAATGCGCCCCATGAGCCCCGAAGATCTCATGCAAATTTTGAATTCTGCGCGGCTTAATAATATCCAATTAGGTGTATCGGGTATGCTTCTATTTACGGGTAGCGAGTTTATCCAGATACTTGAGGGAGAAGAGAGGATCATTGAAAAATTATTAGCCACGATAAAACAAGATCCGCGCCATGGAAACTTTCGAGTTATAGAGAAGAAACAAATTACCGTACGCGACTATGCCGATTGGACTATGGGATTCAAGCGTGTGGACAAAGATGATTTACGCGATATCCCAGGGATGAACAAATTCTTTGATACCGACTTAAGCGGTGAGATTGATCATAATAAGTTAAAATTGATCAATAATTTGTTGAACCATTTCCGTAATGAGAGGAAGAAGAAAAATATCCACGAGGAATTGTCCCTGGATCAAGAGGATAAATTTATTTTTTTCTTGCACTCTATGATTCGTTTTGCTGTGAAGGTGTTGGCATTACTAATGATGCTCACGGTTCTCTGGTGCGTATTGGACGTTGTAGTGGTTATCTATAAAGAAATATTAAGTCTACCTATAACTTCATTAGGCAAGTCGGAGATATTGCATGTATTCGGCTCATTTATGATTGTTCTGATTGCGATCGAAATATTTATCAACATCACTCTATACATTCGCAATGATGTCATACCAGTGAAGATGGTCGTGGCAACAGCACTAATGGCCGTCGCGCGGAAAATTATTGTTTTCGATTTCCATGACGTATCGGCCATACATGTTATCGGTACTGGTTTACTGGTTATTGCCCTAGGGGGTAGTTACTGGCTGCTAGAACGGGAATTCAAAGTACACTCAGATACCTGAACTGCTTTAACTGAGCGATCTTAAAATATAATGGGCTTGTAAATATAGACAGTTTCATTCAGTGTTAATTGAGGGCCTTGGCCTTGCTTGGCTGCCGGGTAGGTCGGGCAACCGCTTTTTGTTGCCCGACATTTCAGTCTAAAAAAGCAAATAATTGAAAGGTGAATTCAACTAATAAGTGCAATCGCCATAGTTCTTTGTTTGTAAAAAAGAAAAGCATATTGCCTTGTCTTTCTGTGGCGAATAAATTTATAAAACAATAGCTTACAAAACACGAATTGCGATAAATAATCAACAATGACTGAAATTTCAGCACGTTAAAATAGAAATCAAAATTGCACTTATTAGTTGAATCCACCAAATATAAAAATGCCGCCTAAGATTAAAGAACTTGTTCGTGATTTAGAAATGGCTGGTTTTGTTAATAGAGGCGGCAAAGGTAGCCATAGAAACTATGAACATCCAAACGGTAGCCGCATTACTATTTCTGGGCAACTCTCAGATGATGCTAAACCCTATCAAATTCGCGAGACAAAGAAAAAGATTGTGGAGTCAAAATAATGAAAGAAAGTGACCGCTATATCAAAATTGTTGAATGGTCTGATGAAGATGGATGTTTTGTTGGTTCTTGTCCTGGAATAATTGATACTTGCTGTCACGGAGATGATGAGATTCAAGTTTATACCGAGCTTTGTCAGATTGTGAATGAATGGATTGAAACTATCAAAAATGATGGAAAGCCTTTGCCATCTCCTGCGGTGAGCAGGAATTTAGCAAGTAAATTATTGAATGTAGCCTAACGAGTAAGGTTAGATTATCTGAGCGAAATGCCGCCAAGCGTTCCTTAAAATGTTTGCCCTATTCGGTTTTGTAAAGCGTGACGATGACGGGCATGTATAACGCCTTTTGTACGCCTTACGCGGCCTTGGTTTTTATCAAGGTTCGGCGGCTTCGTTTAAGCCCGCAGAAGCGGCGCGCGCCTTACCGTAACGTTGGGCAGTACGAATCTCCTTGCCTCTCCATAATCCATTGGATTATATTGGTAATTATGCTTTCTACTGCCACAGAACTTCCTGAATATATCCGCCGCGCTAATGAACTGCTTAGCGAAGCAGAGCGTAAGTCTGTTATAGACTACCTTGCGGCTCATCCGCGAGCTGGGAACATCATGGAAGGGACAGGCGGTATCCGTAAGCTTCGTTGGGCACGGGGCAGCAAAGGAAAAAGCGGTGGTGTCCGGGTCATTTATTATTACCATGACCAACGTATTCCGCTCTATTTACTGACCGTTTTTGGAAAAAATGAAAAATCGAACATCACAAAATCTGAACGTAACGAACTCGCCAATCTGGTGGATTTGCTCGTTCAGATTGCGCTAGAGAGGGAGCATGTCTGAAGCATTTGAAAGTATCGCACAAGGTTTGCATGAGGCTATTGCCCTAAATAAAGGGCAAGCAATCCAATCAAACACCCATCGCCCGGAAACTATTGATGTGGTGCAATTACGCCATAGCCTGGGGCTTACCCAAGCTGAGTTTGCGGCTAAATTTTGCATCAGTCTTGGAACCCTTCGGCATTGGGAACGCGGCGACCGCAAACCTCATGGCCCCGCATTAGCTTTGTTGCATGTGGTTGCAAAAGAACCTCAAGCCGTGCTTCGTGCATTGGCGTAACGTTATAGCGGCAGCACACAACAACTGTTGTATGCTACCTGATTATTCAATGTGTTAGCTTTATCAGTAAAGCAGCGGTTTCGTTCCTTACTGCTATGTGATCGGGTGAGTAAATTTACAAAACTCCAGTTTAAGAACCCGCTATTGTAATTTATACAACACGTTATCAGCTTGGCCGCCACCTTCCGCACGAGTGCTGCCCTTACGTTTATCCTGACCCAATCGCTCTTTACCAAACTCGGAAATCATTTCTTCCCAGCTGGAATACTTATCATACGGCTGAAAACCGCTGGCTTTGCGTTGTTGATAAATTTCTTTGGCGGCAGCGACAATCTCTACCGGACTCTTTCCGTCTACAGCATCCAAAAAGGCCTCGTCATCTTTGTTGGCATCACGAATAGTCCAGAAAGACACCTGAAATTCCATACGGTTTTCCAGTGGCAATTTTTCTTTCATCACCTTGACAGATCGATAAGCGGTTTTGATGCTATGGCCGCTGATTGATTGTCCCCTGCCACAGGCAATTAAAACAGTGCAACTCAGCATGAGTAGCAACATGGGTAGTTTCTTCATATATTTAACCTCTAAGTTATGTACCTGTCCATCTTATGGTATTGTTAGTTATAATGGAATGCAACGCTGAACCACTAAACAAAGTAGAATGGTGGCCAATTATAAACCTAAGCTAATTTTTTATGCTGGACTTTATCCAACTATTAAAAGGGCGCTACCAATCAGTTATAACGCAACTGAGTGATGAGTCAACTAAAACGATTTACCAACAGCGTATAGATAAGCTTCTTTTGGCTGAAGCCTTTATGCGCAAGGGCGAGCTGATTGATACGTCACCGCAAAATCCACTGCAAATAGCCGTTGTTGGTCCTACGCAAGCCGGTAAAAGTTCACTGGTTAATGTCTTACTAAATACCAATGCCACCGGCGTGAGTCCGTTGGCGGGTTACACAGTACATCCACACGGATTTTGTAACGGCGTAAAATTAATTGATTGCACCGGCCTGCAGCGTTATTTCGGTCGTTTCCAGCAACTGCAACAGTGGCAGTTAAGAAAAGACCGGCATGATTGTTATTCATTAGCCGAAAGTCCAACCCTTTCCAAGCACTTACCCAATGCCGTGTTGTGGGATACGCCGGATTTTGATTCCATCGATTCGTCCACTTATCGGGAAGGGGTTATTCGCACCATTGCGCTAGCCGACATCATCATCCTGGTAGTTAGCAAAGAAAAATATGCCGACCAGTCGGTATGGGAGCTGATGACCACACTGGAATACCTGCATCAACCCACCGTCATCTGTTTAAACAAGCTGAGTGAAGGTTCCGAATCGTTACTGATTAATTCCTTAAAAGAAAAATGGCAATACGCCAGAACCGATGCATTTCCTGAAGTCGTTCCCCTGTATTACCAAAAACAGGAAGGCTTGCCGGTTTGGCCAGAGGCGCGGCAAACGCTGATCCAGCAGTTAGCCAATAAAGTCAATCTGAAAAAACACGGCCGTTTTGAAAACGAGCTATTACAAAAATACTGGCCAACATGGCTGGAGCCGGTTGTTTCAGAACATCAATCCCTAAAAGATTGGCAGGATCTGGTTGACCAAACCTTGCGACAGGCTATCGACAGTTATCAGCGCGACTATCTCAACCATCCGCATCATTACGAAACCTTTCAACTGGCAATGGCTGAGCTGTTAAACCTATTGGAAATTCCGGGATTTACCGGTGTACTCGCCTATACCCGTAGAATACTGACCTGGCCAATTAAAAAATTGCTGCGTATGGGGCGTAAAACACTGCATATTGCCGATGCCAGCCAAGAAATTGCCGTATTGAATCAAATTTGCGGACACACGCTGATCCAGATGACCGATAAAATTCTGGAAAGAACCGAGCAAGGCAAGCAAACAACCTGGTGGAAAGAGAACAGTGCCTTATTACGTGCCCGGCGCCCTGCCCTTTTGGAGCATTTTGCAACAGCAACCGAAAACTATCATATTGATTTCCAAGATGATATTGAAGAAACCGCCAATCGCCTCTACAAAAAGTTACAGGAACAACCTGTTATTTTAAACAGTTTGCGTGCCACCCGAGCGACCACCGATGCAGCCGTCATCGCCCTGGCTTTACAAACTGGCGGCATTGGCTTGCACGATTTAATCATTGCCCCGGCCATGTTAACCGTCACCTCGTTACTGGCTGAAAGCGCCATCGGCAGTTATATGAACCGTCTGGAAGCGGAACTGAAAAAAAATCAGCTGGCCACCGTAAAACAGGCCTTGTTTGTCAATATCATACGCAAAACACTGCTGGAGCTGCCTGAGCAATTATCAGCCCCAGACCATTTCAATATTTCTCCCAACCAACTGCAAGCAGTTGAAGCGCAACTTACAGAAAAGCGACATGGCTTACGATTACTCTGATCTAGTCGAAAAAACCAAACAATGGGCAGCGCAAGCCAGCGCCTCCGGCTGGATCAACAGCGTCTCTGCCGGACAGCTGTCTGATTTCGATGCCAGAACACCGGACTCGTTATTTAACCATAACAATGCAAGGCCTTTGATTGTCGCTTTTATGGGCGGCACCGGGGTAGGCAAAAGTTCCTTACTGAATCGTTTGGCTGGCAAAGCAGTTGCCAGAACCGGTGTTGAACGCCCAACCTCCCGCGAAGTGACCTTGTATCATCATCAAAGCATTACCATTAATAACCTGCCGGATAAATTACCGGTAGAGCGCATCAAACTCGCCCAACATGATGATGAATCGAAAAAAGACATTATCTGGATTGATATGCCGGATTTTGACAGCACCGAGCAAAGTAACAAGTACTTGGTATTGGAATGGCTGCCACATATTGATGTGCTGATTTATGTGGTCAGCCCGGAACGCTATCGTGACGAAAAAGCCTGGCGCTTGTTGCTGTCAGAAGGCGGTCGTCACGCCTGGCTGTTCGTGTTGAACCAATGGGATCGGGGTCAATCTGAACAATTCGAAGATTTCAAGCAACAACTGAGTAAGGCCGGTTTTGTTGAGCCTATTGTCTTCAGAACTATCTGTGCCGAAAGCAGCCAACCGGATGAGTTTGATGCCCTGCAAACGACGATAGCCTCGCTGGCCAACGCCAATACCGTAAAGCAGCTCAAGCAAAGAAGTCTGCAAGTTCGCAAAAATGAATTGAAACAAAAATTGCAACAAAGCGTTCAATACCTGGGTTCAGTGCAAACATTTCAGCAAGCCCCCGGCCTTTGGCATAAGCAATGGGAACAAACCGCAAACTTATTGCAACAGAGTTTTGATTGGCCGATCAAAAAACTGGCCACATTTTATGCCGAACATGCCGCTGATTTAATCGGCAATCCTGCAACCCGTAAAAACACGGCGGAAAAAATGGAACAGGTGTTATGGGATGATTGGGCACAGGCACGCTTGTCTGATGCCTTAGACCAATTCATTCATACCATAGATCAACTGGGCATTCCGGCAATACCGCTTAAAAAAGAACTAACCCTGATCCGCGAAAAAACCCCAAAAATTGTCCAGACACAAAGCGAACTTGCCGCTCGCCAAGCACTAGCAAATCCTGGCAATGCCTTGCAACGCGGGTTTCTAAAGCTCATGCGCGTTTTGGAGTTTATCCTGCCCTTGTTATCCATTAGCTGGGTGGCTTATCAGGTTTTTGTCGGTTATTATCAAAGCAATATGACCGATGTCGAATATCTCGGTATCGATTTCGCCGTACACAGTACATTACTCGTTGTCATCAGCTGGCTTGCACCCTGGTTTATACAAAGGCAACTGAAACCGTCACTGGAAAGAAGTGTCTACAATGGCTTAAAAAAAGGCTTGGACACGGCCATTACATTAATAGAAGGCGAAGTAAGCGACGTGATTGATGCCGTTAGCCAGCAACATAGCCAACAAACCCAACAACTGGCTTCTATTATTGAACAATGTGAAACTGCCGACAATCAGCAAAAACCCATAGTTGGCAATAACCCGCTGTCGCGTATGCTGGTTAATTGATTTTGCTGTGCGACATCAATGTTCACCTCAAAAGAGTAGCCGTCATTATCCCTTTTGTTGCCATGCTGTTGGATGTGCTGTCATGGTTTGTTACCAAAGAAATTTCCTCATTCGCTTACGTCGTGGTCTTCAGTGGTGCATTAATGGGGCTTTCTATGGGTTTGCAGATTCTAGTCAGCCTTTATCAGATGTGGTTTTATTCTAAAAATAGAGATCGAAAACATAACGTATAAATTGATAGCTATGGATTAGCGGTTAACGCAAAAACTCCGCCGCCTGCATTAAGACATCTGACAGACAACCACTGCTTGGGCTTGCGAAAGCTGCGTTTCATATTCTGACTTCAATAGATAAAACATTAACCCAAAGAAAACAACATCATGAAACACCAACCCCCAAAGCAGCCCATATTGAAAAACCGAATAGACAAGCAAAGGCAAGGCTATCAGAAGCCTTTCCCGTAAAACCAAAAGGTAATAACCGGAAAAAAATAACAGAGAAATAAAGACGCCGTTTGAGACTATGAATTCAAGGTACGAGTTATGTGCATGATATAAATGATTATCGATCTGTAACCACACTTTTCTAGCGGCATTACCAAAGAATGGCCTTTGCATAAACAGCGCTAAAAATTCGTTAAATATAGTGTCTCTCCCCGATAAATCCACGCCGCTTTTACCCCTGTTAAAATGCTCAATGAGACTGGATAAATAATAAGCGCCGACCACACAGCCTGCTACACATGAAACGATTAAAACCCTCCAGTTAGTAGCATACAGAACCAGAAAGCCGATCGCGACCGCAACAATTGCCGTCCTGTTAAATGAGGTAACAAAACCTACGGCCAGTATGGCAAGACAGAGCAGGAAAATTCGCCTGGATAACTCCGCTTTGATTGCCATCAAAATAACAAAACCCACCAAAACCTTAAATGCATAGGCACTTGAATTAGAACTCAAACCAAAAGTTCGATTGAAGTAAAGCAATTC
>SBAV01000204.1 GCA_005239965.1 Methylobacter tundripaludum | reverse complement strand
CTGTTGCAGATCAAAAAGTCTGTGTATAAATCTAATTTTTCTTTTTCCATTGGGAAATAATACACATTTTTTAGTGGCGGGTGCGTAACATCAGTTACATTAAACATCCAGGTTAGCAACATCCAGAGCATTTTTAACGATAAAATCACGTCTAGGCTCAACCACATCCCCCATCAACGTTGTAAAAACGTCATCGGCTGCAATCGCATCTTCAATTCTTACCTGAAGTAAGCGGCGATTATTTGAATCCAGTGTTGTTTCCCATAACTGATCAGGATTCATTTCACCTAATCCTTTGTAACGCTGAATATGCTGCCCTTTTTTAATTTCTTTCATCATCCATTCAAAGGCTTGCTTAAAGTTGCGTATAGGTTGTTGTCTTTCACCCATACGTATAAACGAATCAACACCAAATAGCCCAAGGGTGTTTTGTGCGAATAGGGCAATTTTTTGATAATCCTTCCCGGCAAAAAAAGTTGCCGGAATCACAAACGTTTTGATAATACCGTGCTGGCGCTTATTTATAACAGCTGAAAAATCTTGTGCCGTTTTATAGTCCAATTGAATTGTAAATAGGGCATTGTTATCGTCTGCATCAAGCTGTTTTTCAAGTTGGGCAAACCAGGCCGTTAACAGTTTCTGATCTTGCCTATGTGCATCGGTGATCACATCTACATAAATCAACTGCTCTAAAAAAGTATCATCATACTTTCTGGATAAGCGGCTAATCATATTAACAACACCTATGAATTCATTTGCCAGTTTTTCTAAACCTTGCCCCTGAATAGGCGGCGTTGTTTCATCGGTAAATATCTGTGTTTTATCCAAAGCCAATTGAATCAGGTATTCATTCAATTGTGCATCATCTTTTACGTAATGCTCTTGTTTGCCTTTTTTCACCTTATATAAAGGTGGCTGGGCAATATAAATATAGCCTTTTTCGACAATCTCGGGTAATTGCCGGTAAAAAAAGGTCAACAACAGTGTCCTGATATGCGCCCCATCAACATCAGCATCGGTCATAATAATAATGCGGTGATATCGCAGTCTTTCCAAATTATACTCATCTTTACCTATACCGCATCCAAGGGCGGTAATTAAAGTCCCGACCTCTTCGGAAGAAATCATTTTGTCAAAACGCGCTTTTTCTACGTTAAGAATTTTGCCTTTTAATGGCAAAATAGCCTGAGTGCGGCGGTCGCGCCCTTGTTTCGCAGAACCTCCTGCCGAATCCCCTTCCACTAAAAACAGTTCTGATAGTGCCGGATCTTTTTCCTGGCAATCAGCTAGTTTCCCCGGTAAGCCTGCAATATCCAGTGTTGTTTTACGCCGCGTCATTTCTCTGGCTTTACGTGCGGCTTCTCTAGCACGCGCTGCATCCACAATCTTGCTGACTATTGCCTTGGCGATTTGCGGCTTTTCTAACAAAAATTCCTGCAATTTTTCGCTCATTGTTGATTCAACTAACGGCTTAACCTCAGAAGACACCAGTTTATCTTTAGTTTGCGACGAAAACTTAGGATCAGGTACTTTAACCGAAAGCACAGCAGTTAAACCTTCCCGCGCATCATCACCTGTCGTTTGCACTTTTTCTTTTTTAGCCAAGCCAGAGGATTCAATATACTGATTAATAGTACGGGTTAATGCTCCCCTAAAGCCTGCCAAATGACTTCCACCATCACGTTGTGGAATATTATTGGTGTAACAAAATACATTCTCCTGGTATGAGTCATTCCATTGCATGGCTACCTCTACCGTGACACCTTCTTTTTCTGCAATAAAATAAAACACCTCTGGAAATAACGGTGTTTTATTCTTATTAAGATGACTTACAAAAGCACTGATGCCGCCCTCAAATTCGAAAACGTCCTGCTTATCAGTTCGCTCATCTTCCAGACTAATACGGACACCAGAATTTAAAAACGATAACTCACGTAGGCGTCTAGCCAAAATATCATAATGAAATTCAACATCAGAAAACGTCTGTAAGCTAGGCTTAAAATTTATCAAGGTGCCACTACCCTTAATTTCGCCCATATCTGCCAGCGGTTCAACCGGTTCCCCCATGCAATATTTTTGTTTATATATCCGACCGTTTTTGCGTATCTCTAAATTCAGCTCTTCTGACAAGGCATTAACAACAGACACGCCCACGCCGTGCAAGCCACCAGATACTTTATAGGCATTATCATCAAATTTACCGCCTGCATGCAAAACAGTCATAATAACTTCAGCGGCTGAGCGCCCTTCTTCCTCATGAATATCAACCGGAATGCCACGTCCATCGTCTGAAACCGTCACGGAACCATTTTGGTGCACAACGACATTAATCTCTTTACAGTAACCAGCTAACGCTTCGTCAATTGAATTATCGACAACTTCAAACACCATGTGATGTAATCCAGAACCATCATCGGTATCACCAATATACATTCCTGGGCGTTTTCTGACTGCATCCAATCCTTTTAAAACTTGAATACTGGAACTATCGTACTGACCGTTATTATTACTCATGATTGTTTCTACTTTATCCTAATTAATAGTCAAATGTTCCACGTGGAACATTACACTGATGTCACATTACCATGTTCCACGTGGAACATTACACTGATGTCACATTACCATGTTCCACGTGGAACATTTTATAATTTTCAACGCTATCCAATGAACCAAAATCGACCATTTCAATGGCGGTCATAAATACCTGACAATTCATATCGACTAAACACTTTAATATTTTTTCTCGGTGCCTCCTATCAAGCTCAGCCGCAAAATCATCAATAAGCATACAAGGAGGATTGCCACCTTCATTAATAAGTAGCTGAACTTGTGCCAATAATAAACTCACCACTAGCAACTTTAACTGCCCTCTTGATACATAATTTTTTGCCAAGCTACCGTCAAGCAATATCTGAAAATCTCCCCGCTGTGGCCCACTGTGGGTAAATCCATAGCGCAAGTCTTTAGACAAATCATCTGCTATCGCCTGTGAATAAGACGCCGAATTACCCCATCCTGACAACCAGTTAAGTTCAATCGAATCCAGCCCAAGAATTTTTTGGCAGAACGACATAAAAACAGGCTGCAACTTACTCAAATATTGCTCACGAAAGTTATTAACCTGCGAGCCATAGGTAATCAATTCATTACTCCACACACCAAGTTGGTTGAGCTCATTTTTTTTTAACAAAAAATTTCTATATGCTAAGGCTTTTTTAAAGCGCCGCCACACCAACAAAAAGGAATCAGAGCTGTTAAATATACCCCAATCTAAAAACTCTCGTCTTATTTGGCCACTTGCATCCAACAATTCATAACTTTTAGGGTGGATTATCTGTAATGGTAATGTATAAGCCAATTCTGATCTTTTTTGTGTTGCGTTATGATTAATATGAATGATGCACTCCTTATCAGTCATCTGTAAGCCTAAAGAAAGCATATTCCCATTACCTTGCACAGCAACACCAGAAACAGTTAATTGTTTTTCATTAATGTTGATAACTGATTTAATTGCAGATGTACGAAAAGATCTGGCGCGGCCTAGCAGGAAAATAGCTTCTAACAATGCGCTTTTGCCACTTCCATTTTCGCCATACAAAAAATTGATTGTTGGCGAAGGCTTGATGGTAGCCTTATGAATATTTCTAACCGCATAAATATCCAGCCTCAACAGCGCCATCAATACAATCCTAAAGCTTCATTGGCATAACAATAAATTTGTAACCTTTTTCATTCGGCTCTTCAATAAAGCAGGTATTGGCATTACTGGCAACAGTCAATACTGCAATATCAGAGTCCAAGTTTGACAAAGCATCCAACAAATACTGCGCGTTAAAGGAAATAGTTAATGGTTCGCCAGAATATTCGATAATTAGTTCTTCTTCAGCTTCTTCATGCTCTGGATTATGCGTACTGATTTTCAGGCTATCCGCGCCAATATCAAGTGTCACCCCTTTAAATTTCTCATTGGACAAAATAGCAACCCTCGTTAATGCCTCTTTCAGAGCATTTTTTTGTATCTGTAATGAACTAAAAAACTGTTGTTGAAAAACCTTACTGAAATCGGGGTATTTTGAATCCACCAGTTTTGCTGAAAAAACAAGATTTTTATTAAAAATCCTGACATTATTAGTGGAAAACTCTATTTTTAACTCGGCATCCGGATCGTCCAACAAGCGAATTAATTCCAAAACACCTTTTCGCGGCAGGATAATTCGGGCTTCGATGTCAGTGTTGTGATCCAATTTATCTTCATAAATCGACAATCGATGCCCATCTGAGGCAACCAACTTTAGTGTGTTGTTGGAAATATTTAACAACAAGCCGTTCAAATAATATCTAACATCTTGATTTGCCATACAAAATGTTGTTTTTTCGAGGGCTT
>SBAV01000013.1 GCA_005239965.1 Methylobacter tundripaludum | reverse complement strand
TTGGCCGCTACGGTTGGCCATATAAACACCTTCGTGTCCTTCAGCAAATTCCACCACCGTCCAGCCCAACAATGTGCTGCCGAGTGTCAGAGTATAGAGCTGGCCGTGCTGGCGCAGCACAGCCTGTGTTTTGTCGCCCCAATGGTCAATGCTGGCTAAGGTAAAATCTGGCACTGATGCCTTGATGACCGTTGAATGTACTGGCCGCTTTCGAATAGCGGTTTTTATTTTTGCTGGCCGGTGTGCTTGTGTTTTATGCAATACCGCTGGTGGCTTTCGGCGTATCGATTTAGTGGCTGTCTGCACCACTTGTTGTTTACGGGCTTGTTGCTGCAAGACTGTTAACTGATTTTCCAATGCCTTAAATTGTTCCGTGTAGGTTTGCTGCCGTGTTTCAATACGCGTGCTTAATGAGGCCAGTTGATTTTCCAGTTGTGTTATTTTGGGACTATCGATGGGTCGCGGTAATAGCAAGGTCTGATGAATATCAGTAAAACGGTCTGGCCGGAAATACAGGGGATGTGCTTCCGGTATTTCCGTTACCCGTGTATCCATGCTGATTTTTGGGGCTGATGGGGATACAGTTTCAGCCGACACCCAGACAAATGGGGGTATCTGCCAGTTTTTAACGAATGGCAAAATCTGTTTAACATGTCCTGAATAGCCAATCGATAAAGCGATCACTACACCGGCACTGGCCATCATTACCCAAAGTGGCATCCTACTTGGTTTAGCTGGTGAACCCGATTCAGCATAAAGAGGCTCAAACATCTCATTATGGTCTTCATCACTCACCGCCCTATCCGGTACAAGCTTGTTGTCGGAATTCATGGATACACCTGCTTGGCAATATTGGCGGGTAACGTATACCCTACTTGGCGGTGTACCGGATCGACGGTCAGTTGAAAGGGTTTGCCTGCCAAGGTCTGTAACGCACTTTCCAAGGTCATCGGGCCTAAATGGCGGTGGACGGCAGGTATGGGCTTTTGTAATAATTGCTGGACATCGTAGGCCTGGCGTAAGGCGGTAAACTGGTAACCACTCCGCAGCAATAAATAATCCACCGCCGACTGGATATCGATCACTTCTTCCGGCAAGGTGACTTCGATAATGACCTGCAACAATGCTTGTTGCTCCGTGGTCGGCACGGCATTGACAGTGTGGTAACGGCCTGTTTGCAGCCAGTGTTGCCTTGGTTTATAGGCGGTGGTTTCTAAAGAAATCGGATGGCTTTGATTGGCCGTAGATGCTGGCCATCGAGCTGTGGCCTGTCCGTATCGTGGGTGGATAGTGTTTGCACACCCACACAACAAACAGGTGGCGATCGATAATCCCCAAAAGGGCGTAGTTTTTAAAAAGGCTAAGTGAGGCATGTGTTTTCCCTGTACGACTGTTAAAAACAGTGTGCGGAAAAATCATTAAGGCAGCAATAGAAAACCGTCCTTCCAAATCGGACAGTTTTTTTGATGTTGGTTATACCCTCATTAAGGTTGGGTTTTATAAGTAACCAAAGTATTAAAGGTGCTGCGAGGCGCTGGTTATCGTCTATAATCTCAAACGAAACGGGTCGGACTACATGGCATAGCCGTTTGTGTTTTTGCTTTTTGTTATTAACCACTAACAAACAACCGATAAACACCCTACCCTACCCTTCATTTAATCTACACCTTAATATTAGGAATCACCCATGAATAAATCTGAATTGTGCGCCGCCATTGCAGAAAACTCAAACTTGACCAAAGCGGATTCAGGCCGTGCTTTGGAGGCTATCCTCAGCGCCATTGAAAATGCTTTGAAAGCCGGTGATGCAGTTACCCTGGTGGGTTTTGGTACGTTTGCCGTCAAGGACAGGGCCGAGCGTTTGGGGCGTAATCCACAAACCGGCGCGGAAATCACTATCGCGGCGGCGAAAATCGCGTCATTTAAAGCAGGTAAGGGTTTGAAAGAGGCGGTTGATGGTTAACCCCTGGAAAATGTGTGGATAATGACATGGCGTTAACAAAAGCTATTTTTACTGAAAAGCTAATGGATGAACTGGATCTAACCCAGGGCGATGCCAAAAACCTGATTGAGTTGTTTTTTGGCGAAATCAAAGACTCTTTGGAACGGGGTGTAGCGGTAAGGCTTTCAGGATTTGGCAAATTTGAGTTGCGGGATAAGGCCGGTCGTCCTGGCAGGAACCCTAAAACGGGCGAAGATATACCGATTACACCGAGGCGGGTGGTAACGTTTAGGACGGGTAATAAACTGAAATCCCGCATCAAAAATGAGGGTACTACGTAAACATGACATTACTATATTGTAATTACAAATAGTTACAGCGTTTTCAATTTAGGTTAGTTAATAACTGATTGAACTTATAATTGCATTACTTGCCCCATTGTTCAGTAGTAAACAAGAATTTGGAGATTAAAATGAAACCTTATTCCCATGATTTAAGAGTTCGAATTTTCAATTACTCACTAACTCACACATTTCGGGAGACAGCCGAAATATTTCAGGTCAGCCCAAATACTGTGTACTTACTAAAGTGCCTGTTCAATGAAACCGGAAGCTTAACCCCCAAGGCTTATCCCCTTGAACATCCTCATCTGATTACACCCGAAGGTGAAATGTATCTCACTTTGTTATTAATCGAACATAATGATCTGACACTTGCCGAACTGTGTGACCACTACGAACAAGCCTATGGTGTACGAGTCAGTATTGGCACTATGTACAACACCTTGGAACGATTGAAAATCACACGTAAAAAAAAGACTTTCTCGGATCCAAAGAAAAACACGGATGCCAACAAAACCGACAAAGAAAATTATCATGCGCAACTTGAAGCGACCGAACCAGGACAGAGGTTTTATCTTGATGAAACAGGAAGTTGCTTGAACATGAGCCCACTTTACGGTCGCGCAAAGGAAGGTAAGCGCGCTTATGATCAAAAACCCACTTACCCAAGTACGACTGTTAGCAGCGTTGCTATTTTGTCAAAAAAAGGCATAGTGTCTCGATACACCTACACTGGTTCATTGAACGCAAAGTTATTTATTCTCTATTTGGACATATTTGTTTTGCCTGTCATCGAAAATGGGCAAACATTAATAATGGACAGGCACCCAGTACACCGCGCAAAAAATGTACAAGAATTTTTAAATAACAATCGTATCAAATTTCTATATCTTCCTGCTTATTCGCCGGAACTTAACCCGATTGAGGAAGCATTTTCCAAAATAAAACAGTATATCCGACATTCCGCACCCCTATTCCAAGTTTGCATATAATTTGACATAACGCTTTCCAAGCAAGCAAATCAGTTGGTAGTGATATTCGTTGCAGTTCAGTATGATTTCCTTGCACCTCCCCACTAGCAGCACATGGATGCCCGAAAAATATTGGAATACCCAGCGTGCGGTAGGTTTTGCGGTAGTCGTTCCGATTTGGTTTGGAAACGTTTGCTTGTTCTGCTCAAGTGTTTGGCGGATACGGTACTCCAATGCGCCGAAGACCAAGAGGCACAACGTCATAATCATCATTAGAGCCATAATGCGTTTGGGTGATTTGAGGAATAGGGTGTCGGCCATGAACCAGGGATCCTTCAAAAATCGAAAGCCCCGTTCGACTTTTTGTTGTCCAGGGGTATAGAATTCCAGCATTTCCTCGTCGCTAAGTTGCACCTCATCCAGCTGGTTGCTGGCAACGATAAAGCAACTTTTGTGCTGAATTTTGCGCTGTCTTATGTCAAGAACAGAGGCTATGCCCGCTTCAATGCGGTAACGGATCGTATCGGGTAGCTGGCCTTTGCGGGGACGACCCTTGTTATTGAAACTAGCGATTTCAACGATTTTTGGGTCGTGCAAGATAGTGATTCTCAATGTCTTTTGCAACTGTGCCAAGGCAGTTTCTGCATCGGCAACACAGGTAAAGGTTTGGCTGGCCAGGGCGTTGAAGGCTTTGTGCTCAGCCTGGCTTTGCTTCAAGTGCTGCTTGTTTACCGTTTGCTCGGCACGCCCGTGGGCAGCCTGGGTATACACGACCAGCCAGCGCTGATTGACTCCACCATAATTCGAACCCAGTACTGTATAAGCACGTTTTGGCCGGGTCAGTGCCCATTCATCGGAGACCGCCAAAATTAAATCACGGATACCACCAATCGTTGCAGGGACGCGCGTAATCCAAGGAAAGCTCCCCAAATCTCGTAATGTTTCTTCTACATACAACGCGCTGTCAGCGACAACCAATGAAAGCCCGACTCCTGCTCGAAGTTGTTCGATGTGGTTGTTCAGCGTCTGACGGAAACTGCTCTTGTCGCTACTGTTGCCGCTCAACGATTCCATCAATAAAGGGATGCCCGCCTGATGTTCACTGATCAGTTGCAACACTACCTGGTTCAAGTCGGGGCGATGGTCGCGGCTATAGCCCTGGGTAATGTGGATAACACCTTCCGAGTCCTCCTGGCTACTGTTGTAGACACCATCCACATGAAAACTGGTGGTATCCAGGTGGCCTATTTTACAGTCTAGCCCAAGGCGTTTGACAGATTGGGCCGCCAGTTGCCCATACAATTCTTCTGGTCCGTAAGCATAGATGACATCCAAGGCTCTTCCCAAGGTGTCATCGTTGAGATGCTCAACCTCTATGCCTTCACCCAGCAAACGCTCGATGGGCTTATCCTTGAAAAAGTGGGGCATCAGATACAATGTTCTGTTGACAAAACCAAGGCCGTTTAAAACCATAGCCTTGACACATTGCCCCACGGAAACGCGCCTTTGCTGATGATCTTGTACAATCAAGATGTCAATCAGTTTGGGCAAGCCTAATTCGTCAATCATGCCTGCAATAAGCCCAAGATGATCCAGGTTGTAACTCTTGTAAGGTTCGTCGGTATTCATGGTATGGCCTGAGTATTACACATGCATGCAGTTTAAATAATTTTTGCGTGGGCAGGGGTGCGGAATGTCGGGTATATAAAAAAACAAAAAGCACGAACAAAAGATGCCCTGTTAGGTGTTTTGAAAAAAGCATTTAAAATAATTACCAATAGCGATGCAAACGGTTATTTCAACCATTCAGCCGAGTTTTTATATTAACTAACCTAAATTGAAAACGCTGTAAGTATTCGCATAATCAC
>SBAV01000067.1 GCA_005239965.1 Methylobacter tundripaludum | reverse complement strand
TATCAGGAAAAATCACCCGCATCCGGTACGATTGCCGCTGCCAAACAGCTACAAGGCAAAGAGCTATCCTACAACAACATTGCCGATGCTGATGCCGCCCTGGAGTGCGTCAAGGCCTTTGCCAACAAGCCAGCCTGCGTTATTGTCAAACATGCCAATCCCTGTGGCGTAGCAGAAGCGGAGTCGCTATTAGTGGCTTACGACAAAGCTTATCAAACTGACCCCACTTCAGCATTTGGCGGCATCATCGCCTTTAACCAGGAGCTGGATGAACAAACCGCCAGCGAAATCATCAAGCGCCAGTTCGTTGAAGTTATTATTGCCCCTAGCATCAGTCCTGCCGCCCAAACTGTGCTGCGTGAAAAACAAAACATTCGCGTGATGGAATGTGGTCAATGGGATAGGGCTAAACAACCTGGATTAGATTTTAAACGCGTGACCGGCGGACTGTTGGTACAAGATAACGATAACGGTGAAATCGACCGTAGCCAGTTAACAGTCGTCAGCCAGCGTGCACCGACCGAGCAGGAAATCGATGATTTGCTGTTCGCGTGGAAAGTGGCCAAGTTCGTTAAATCCAATGCTATTGTCTATTGCAAAAATGGCCAAACCATCGGCGTTGGCGCAGGTCAAATGAGCCGTGTTTACTCGGCTAAAATTGCTGGCATCAAAGCCGCTGATGAAGGCTTGGTAGTCCCAGGCTCGGCGATGGCCTCAGATGCTTTCTTCCCGTTCCGTGATGGCATAGACTCCGCCGCCGCTGCCGGTATCACCGCGATCATCCAACCCGGTGGCTCGGTACGCGATAACGAAGTCATTGCCGCCGCTGATGAGCACAATATCGCCATGGTATTTACTGGTATGCGTCATTTCAGACACTAAATTAATACGAGAGCCCCCATGAAAATACTTATAGTCGGCAACGGTGGCCGCGAACACGCCCTGGCATGGAAAGCTAAACAGTCGCCTAAAGTAAAAAAAGTGTTTGTTGCGCCCGGCAATGCCGGGACAGCGCTCGAACCTGCTATTGAAAATGTCGCCATTGCTGCCAATGATATTACTGGTTTAGTGGCGTTTGCAAAAAGTGAGGCTATTGATTTGACCATCGTTGGCCCTGAGATACCGTTGACGCGGGGCATTGTCGACAGATTTCAGCAAGCGGGCCTCAAATGTTTTGGCCCTACTGCCAAAGCCGCGCAACTGGAAGGATCAAAAACTTTTTGCAAGGATTTCATGGTCCGCCACCATATTCCAACCGCAAAATACCAAAGCTTTACCAATAAAGATTTGGCTATCGCTTATATCAAAGCCGAAGGCACGCCGATAGTCGTGAAAGCTGACGGTCTTGCGGCGGGCAAAGGTGTTATCGTTGCCCAAACTGAGCAGGAAGCCATTAACGCAGTTGAAGACATGCTGTCCGGCAATGTGTTTGGTTCTGCCGGTAGCCGAGTCGTTATTGAAGAATTTCTGCACGGTGAAGAAGCCAGTTTTATCGTGATGGCCGACGGCAAACATGCACTGGCAATGGCGACCTCGCAAGATCACAAGGCGCGGGATAATGGCGACAAAGGCCCCAACACCGGTGGCATGGGGGCGTATTCCCCCGCTCCCGTGGTTACGCCAGAAATTCATCAAAAGGTATTGAATGATATTATCTACCCCACCTTAAAAGGGATGATGGCTGATGGTAACCCGTACACTGGTTTTTTGTATGCAGGCCTGATGATTAGCCCTGATGGCACAGTAAAAGTACTGGAATACAATTGCCGTTTTGGTGATCCTGAAACTCAGCCCATTATGATGCGCATGAACAGTGATTTGGTGGAACTGTGCGAATCCGCCTTGGCTGGAAAACTCGATCAAACCGATAGCGAATGGGATGAACACGTTGCCATAGGTGTGGTTTTAGCCGCTGGGGGTTATCCTGATGCTTACCAATCGGGTGCTGTCATCTCTGGTTTGACACTGCATGAAGACACCGATAGAAAGGTTTTTCACGCAGGAACCAAACAAGCCGGTAACGACATAGTTACCGCCGGTGGTCGTGTATTATGCGTTTGTGCGTTAGGGGACACCCTTAAGGAAGCCCAAGCCAAAGCCTACGAATTAGCCAACACCCTTCACTGGGAGGGTATTTATTACCGTACTGATATTGGCTTTAAGGCTATAAAATAGCCGTGTACCAAGTACCAATCTCAGAGAGCCACAATTTTCCAGCAGGTAATATGCTGCAAACGCCTGGCTTTGCGCTCTTACCTGAAACCTTAAAAAACCCTTACCGAACGAACATAAAAGCCGCCGTATTTGTCGTAGGTTCCCTGTTTGCCATCAGCAAAGCTTTGGTGCCATACCGTGTCGTTATCGTACTCTGACGAACTCCAGTAAATACGGGCAGCAAAATTACCTTTGTTCTTTAACGGCCCGGATGCACCTGCACCGATATTCTTGTACATTAGAGCCAACTCATCCTTTGAGGGCAAGAACCAGTCACTGTACTTGCCAATCACCAACCTGTCACACAGTGTGGCCGCATAAAAACCAGCGCCTTGATACTTGATGATTGAAGTAGTGTTTATCTGCCCCTTACCAACCTCTGTACCATCTGCATGGGCATTACTATAAAAACCATTATACCACTGGAGGCCTGTACTTTGATCTCGTGGCGCTGCAACCAGGCCGTGTTTACCTGTGCGGTCAACATAGAAAATAATGCCGCCACCGTAACTTTTTCCAATACTTAAAATCCTGTCTTCAAAACTGACTGCGGCTATGCCAAGTTGTTCAGCACTATTGATGTTACTGGCATTAACACTGACATAGCCACCTTTACCAAAAGCCCATTGACCGATGGTTTTATTGTTCTTAGTTTGCGCCAACAACACCCATTTACCTTGATTTGCCGACTGGTTGACCACAACTTCGAAACAAGGATGGATTACATCTGTACTGGAACAAACAGGATTACCTGTTACATTCCCCTTAAGATACAAACGATACCTGGCATTACGTGCCGTACTACCCTTGGGCACTTGCAGCCAAACCATATAGGTTGAAGCATTGGGTACTTGCCATTGCACACTGGAGTTGCTGCCGCCTTGCAAATTGATTTGCGTTGCACTGACGCTTTTGCCGTCGGTAGGCAAAGCCTGTGCCGCCGTGCAGACCAGTATTGACAGAGACAAGGCGACGGCAAAGCTTTTAAGGGTGGATGGCATAAATACTTCTCTTAACCAATTGATTACAAAGAAACCGGGAACATGGCCTAAGCATATTCTTCTTCCGTTACAAAGGCGATTTTGACACCCTCCAATAATATCCGCTATCTCCTTAGTGGATATGCACCTGACGCGACTTTACCGTATCGCTCCTGTGCAAAACATAATCATCCTGATCACCGTCTATCGGTGTCCCATCACTGTTAAGCTGGACAAGCGTGCCTTCATCTTGAATACGTAATTGCCGTATGGCTCCGTCCTTACGCGGTGTCAAAACAACAGTATGGGTAAGTGTATTTCCCCTTCTCATAAATTTCCCTGGATGATTCTTTGGCGTACTGGGTTACCAACAAGTAATTGCTATTTTGCTTCAAGGACAATGACAGCTTAACGCCGTTGCAATCTTTGCACGGCGCATAACCATAAAAGACACCATGGAATTCCTGGCTCGGATCAATGACGCTTGTATGGGCAGAGTGGTCTGTATGTTGCTGCCCAAGCTCGCGTGCTTTAAGCATTTTTTCCTGCATTTGCATATCGGAGTCTGCCTGGGCGGCATTGAATGCAGAAAGTAATAAGCCGAAAGAAACTAAGGCCAAATTTTGTTTTAATAGCCTTATTAATAGCCTTATTAATAGTTGCATGCGTAATCCTCTATTGCTGAGTTAGGTGAGTCCATGGAGTCCATGTGCAAATAAACTTAAACAGGGTACCAAAGTCTTTGTAAAGGTCAATATTACTTTCAAGTTGTGTTGCCGCATCTTTGAAAAGCAAACACCAAGGTGCGGTAATTCGTTCTATCTGGGTTACTTGCTATCCATAACAACAGCCACAAGCCTGACTTTCTTTATCCTGTCCCTTTGCTAGGCGATTTTCATTCTTCCAACAACTGAAAATAGTTGAATGCAGCCGCTTTTTTATCAAAGGTAAAAACGCTTTGGCAGTTAGAGGCTTTTGCAGAATGGGCAATCAACAAGTCGGCAACCCCAATTTGGTATCGCCACCTGAGCGTCCCGCCACATCAATCAGCCTATATAAAATGATTTTACAAAAAAGATGTTTTTTACCATTTTTGGTAATATTTCACAGATTTTGCGTTTTAAACTGTGTATTATTTGAAGGCAGGCCAGGGTTGTAAGGATATTCTTTATAAGGTTACCGATGAACTCCCAACATGTTTGACTTGGGGGTTCATAAGACAGGGGTTTAGCACCATGCCAAAAACCATTCACACGATCAAGCTGGTTTGCCTGGCTTCAAAAGGCCTTCAAGAACCGGTAACCGACTTAGTAGAACAGCTAGGCGAGACTTTATTACGGATAGAGCCCAAGTGTTGGTTAGGGTGCCTCCTTCCCGACCCGAATGCACCCGTAATACTGGTGCTGCCCGAAAAACAGGCGGGGATAGACCAAATCGTCAAGGCCATTCTGGCCACACCTTTATCTTATTACCTGGTTATTGCCCCTTCACCCTTAACGAATGACCTAGCCCCGGTCCTGGCTGTCTGCGGTGATTATTGCCGTTGGCCCTGTGACTCGCCCGAATTCGCCTTTCGTTTGCGCCGGTTGTCAGCGAAGCACGGCAACCCACCCGAAGCAGGCCAGTTTACCCTACAAACGGCGGTGTGGAAAAACCTGAACTTGATTGGCCATTCGGCCATATTCCGCGATACCCTGGCCTTGATCACCAGAGCCTCCGGGTGTGACGCACCGGTCCTGATAGAAGGCGAGACCGGCTGCGGCAAGGAAGTCGCCGCCCGAGCCATCCATTACCTGGGCTGCCGCAAGGATTTCCCCTTCATCCCCATGAATTGTGGCGCCATACCGGACCCGTTGATTGAGAACGAACTGTTTGGCCATGAAAAGGGCGCCTATACCGATGCCACGCACAGCCAGGTCGGGTTGACAGCGCAGGCCGACGGCGGCACCTTG
>SBAV01000313.1 GCA_005239965.1 Methylobacter tundripaludum | reverse complement strand
TATTGGCTTATTCCTATCAGGAAAAACGACCTTCACTTAATATCAGAGCCGATGTTCTGCTCACACTTTTGAACTAACCTTATCCCGAACTCAGGTTAAAATAAAATAAGCATGTGCTTTGGCAATGGTTTCCAGTGTAGTGGCCTTGGCCTCTTTATAAACCCAGCGGTTCATTTCTTCTGCAATGTCTTCCGGTTCAGTGGTTTGTATGTCTTCTAAATGCCTCATGACGCGCATCTTGGTGGAATAAAACCCGGCATTGTCATATACGCCCCGCATAAAATCGGCATGCAAGGTTTTGATGTTCTCTTCAGTGATAGGCATTGGCTGACCATGCTCAACAATCCGCTGCCAAAGTTGCTTATGGGTCATATAAGCATTAAAGCCCTCATGGAAAGTCCGCCTGTCCATATTTTTGGGCAGCTTGTGTTCGTCGATAATCTTGTCGAAATCCGTTTTCGCCATATCGGTTTCGATTTCTATCGTGCCATAACTCAATTTGCGCAGAAATGGCAGAAACAGAGCCTCGTTGTGGGGCATATCATCCGGTAACAACACGGCCTCAAAGCTTTGTTTGGGAGTATCCCACTCAGGAATCAAAAAATGCTGGCAATACAAAACATCAATATCCAGACGGTACTTGGCAGAGATTGACTCAGGCTTCTGGTGCCAGTTGAGAAGTGTTCGCCTGGAAATTCCCAATGCTTCCGATAATTTTGTCGAATAAACCAATGCTTTTTGAAGCTGGTCAAGTTTTTCAAAATAGCCTATTTTATTGTATTTCATGATAATTATTTTTGTTGCCTGGCATTCTTAACCAAGGTAACAAAAATGGGAAACATAAGCAATATAAGCAACTCTATTTCACATATCGAATTCCCAGGTAGTTGTTTTCTTGCGTCATCTACCTTTCGGCAGTTTTTTATGGATGGTAATTATTTTTTTTTCAATGGAAATATACTCACCTTCTACCAGTTCGCTTAGAATGCGGCTGATTATTTCCCTGCCTGATCCTATATGCGAAGCTATTTCGGTTTGTGTCATGGGTTTATTGATGACTAATCTGTCATCGGCTTCTGGTGTAGCCATTTCATAAAGAAAATTTCTTAGCCGTTCATAAACATCCATCAGAGCCAAATTTTGGGTAATGCCATTAGTAAACCTGATTCTTTGGCATAAATATTTAATGACTTGTAGGGCTATTTTTGGATTTTGACTTAACAACTCCAAAAAATCAGCTTTGTAGAGTGATAATAGAACACTGTTTTCAACGGTAACGACATCGGCTGATCTGGGCTTGTCGTCAAATAAGGAAAGTTCGCCAAATATATCGCCTGTTCTTAGGGTTGATAAAACAATTTCCTTACCTTCCTCATTACGGGCTACGACATTAACGCTACCTTCTTTAATAATGTAGAGGGTACTCGAAGTATCACCCGCAATAATCACCTGGGTATTTTTTTGCACAGCTTTTGTCTTTATGCGGCTGATAACAGCGGCTATTTCATCTTCATCCAGGCAATGGAATAACTCTATGTTTTTTAAAAAATCGATAGTATCCATGATGTCTATTTTCGCTTATTTTTAAAATCTACTTTTTGTTCTCAAACTGTACTTATTCACCTCCCCCCTTGAAAAGGGGGGATTTGAGGGGGGATTTTGTCATAAAACCTCCCCTAACCCCTCTTTTCAAAGAGGGGGACTGAATAATTGCCTCAAACTGATGCCGCAATTATCCTACAGCACTTTATCGCAGAAAACTGATGCGGTAACAAGTTGTGTCTTACCAAAACTCACACGCGATAGAATGCCTGCGCGTTTGTCACCTGTAACCAGATAATGGGCTTGTGTTTTGTCTGCCAATGCCAATAACCACACATCGTTAGGGTCATCTACTTCGTAATCAACGGGAGGCATATTTTTGATAACTGTTGTACGGTGCATATGGTTGAGCATCAGCCCGACTCGATGTGGTTACAAGATATTTTTGAACTTTGGGTAACGGCTAGCACGACGGATTTCGTCTAACTGTTCATCGTAGGTTACCAGTTCAAAAACGCCTTCCTTCCAGGCTTGATAAATGCGGCACGGTGGGGAATAGGGTGAAATAAGGGCGCTGAAAAGTATGTTGCTGTCTAAAATAACCTGCATTTATTGCCGAGCCCAATTAATGCCTTCATCAATAGCGGCATCAATTTCTACTTGAGAATAGCCGACGTTTTCTGACTTCGCTTCTTCTGCGGCAAGACTAAATATATGAACACGAACCGCCTCTTCTACAAAACGCGATAAATCGCCCTTGCGTCCGCCACCTTGACTAGCAAGAAACTGGCGAAGGGCAATATCGGTACCACGCGAAACAACGAGACTCCAACGGGCATTTTGATTTGCATCTAACATAGGAAATCCTCCATATAAACATATATGTTTATGTGTTTTTATAGGGTTGTTAAGTTGAATAACTCTGTGGTTTTTAAGAAATCGATAGTATCCATGATGTCTATTTTCGTTTAATAAAGCTACGAAAACTAAGGTTAAGGGAATCTCTAATAATTGCTTTTTAAAAAAGAACACAATTTAAATTTCAATAACTTACGATTCTAAAGTAGCTGGAAATTTGAATTATTAGAGGTTCCCTTAAGAGAGTAATTTATCGTAAACATCGTGGTTACCAATCCAAAACCATTGCACACCCTGATCCACCGGAACACCCAGGGCGCGATATCCCAAGCTAACACGAACGCTGCGAAATGCCCCATTTTTAATGGGCTTAAATTGTAATGAGGGATGATGCGGATAACTCATAATTTTCACGCGCTTGCTACTGAATATTAACGGGTAAAGCATCAAAATGTTGCCAAAATTTTGACGAGGTGTAGTGTTTCAAAGTTCACGCGCCGTGCCGTTGTGATATTCGGCTAAGGCTTCTGCGGCCATTTCATCAAGTTTTCCCGCGCAGGCATTGGCTTCAATTTGTGCATCCCAGACAGCTTCATCAAACTGAGCAAACCATCGGCGAAATTCAGCTAAATCGTGCGCGGGTAATTGTTCAATAGCCCGTTCAATGGCTTGAATAGAAATCATAAATTACTCCAAAATTTTGTTAGCCTATTGTATTTTATACTGGTCGATTAAGTTTTTATTGCTTGATTTTTAATAATTTCGCTAAATCAAGCTTTTCAGCTAAAGATTCATTATAAAACACCTAATTATTGACAATAATGCCTTGATTTATATGGCTTCATCAAACTCAAGCTAAAAAACTTGAACACCACTTAGATTTTGGGGGAGTGTGGTTTAATCCAAGTAATGTAGGGTGCATTGTTAAATACAGTAGGGCAAACAGTTTATCAACCTTGTACCAGCAGCCCCATTGTCCTTATCGCTTTAATATTTTGCTACACAAACGATTTATTCCAAAAAAGGATCGGTAATTGTCAGCTGAGCATCAATTTTTTGGCCATGCTGCATATCTTCCGAATACAAAAGGCTGCAACCAGATTCTAACGCAGCACTGATGACCATGCTGTCATAAAGGGCATAACCGTATCGCTCGGCAATATCCAAACCCCGTTCATGAATATTGATGGTGACTGCTTGTATTTGGCATACGGTACGGATTATCGAAAGCGTATCGCGTATTTCGGCATATGACATTTTCAGTTTTCGTGAGGCTACCGAGGAGAATTCATTCAATATCTGAACGCTAATCACACCACCCAAGGCAATCACTGCTTCTGCCCTATCAGCTTTACGGGTATTTTCAGACAGTAGGTACAGCACAATATTGGTATCGAAAAATGCCTTATCGGTTTTCATTCGCTTCCAAACGATCAAACTTAAAGTCGGCGGGCAGGCGACCGCGATATTTTCGCAATCTGGCCAACAATTCTTGTGGGCTGGATTTTTTCTCCACTTCGAAAACTCGGTCACCAGCGATATGAATTTCTATGTTGTCACCCTCTTTCAGTTCGAGGGCTTCGACAACAGTGGCAGGCAATCTTACCGCCAAACTATTACCCCATTTTGCGACTTGCATAGTGAATTTTCCATTATTTAATAATATACATTTACTTGCTGTATATCATGTTTTTCTTTTTTGCCAACATTTGGAATGACCAAAGCCGTCAAAATGGCTAGGGTAAAACTGTGATTAAGTCACATTTTTCTTGTCATCCAGTCACAGATTCATCACATCAATTTACATAAACTGTAACCGTCATTTGAAGTTTAACCTCAATGACGCGATGGCTGCGAATCAATAAACTCAATGTAAAAATTTGCAGCTTAATTTAGCAAAAGTGTAATCCACTCTTAACTATACAGGGGTTGCATTAGCTTTTTTTAATCTGAGGATAAAACCGATTGGTACAACTCTCAAGCCGGGGCAAGGGCAATCGGAGTGCTTAGCCGAACTGGAATCCACACTACCGTTCAAAGTTATGCAGCGGGTGCTTTTACAACCAAGTGGACAACTGTTATCAACACCTTAACCGGTGCGGGTGCAACGGGTGAAATTAGGTAATAGATAAGCACGGGATTCTGGATTTGAGGGCTACCTTAAATCCAGAAAAGCACAGATTTCTCAACCCAACCTAACTGAACTAGTAATTTATTTTATTGTGTCAGGCACAAAAGCACCTGACATTTTGGTAAAAAAATATTTTGGAGAAAATCATGAACATCAAATTGATTGAAGCACTATTATCCGGCCTTCTATGCTTGCCGTTTGTTGCACAAGCAGGCGCATTTGACAACACATTATGGTTAGGAAATAACAAAACTGCTAGCCTTGGCGTATTAAATGTGACGCGTGATGGCAAGATACTCCGCCAAGTACGTAATACAGAAGCGACCGGTATTGCTATTGATGCAACTAAAAACCGTATCTACTTTGGTACTGATGTGGGCAATATCACAGGCAGGGATTTGAATAGTCCGGCTGTACCTAGAGTAGCGTTCAATTCCCCTGTAACAGTCGCAAATGATATGGCATTTGACGGAAAGTACATTTGGCGGACTGATACAGGTAATCGGGAAGTTCAGAAAATTGATCCTGCTACTGGAGCTGTAGTTTTCTCATTCACGCCTTCTGTCTACGTCATTGGTATTGCCTGGGACGGACAAAATCTGTGGCTAAGTGAATACAATGGATGGGTTGGTGGCGAGCGTATTATGCAATTTACATCACAAGGTGCACCTACTGGCGTAGAGTTCTCTCTACCATACACAGCTGGCGATTTAGTGGGGGGGCTAGCTTTTGATTCGACCGATAATACCCTATGGCTTGGGGGAGCAGACAAAGTCTATCACATTGATACAATTGGTAATTTGTTGAAGACGGTTCCAATCGTCAATCCCGAACGTTTAGGTCGTTTCATTGACGGGCTTGAGTTTCAAAGTATAGCTTCTTGCTCAACCCAGTAAGCATAAAAATATTCACAACATGGGTTGGGCTGTTTATGTAATAGCCGTCCAGCTGATTTATTAGTTCAAAAGTTAGGAGTCTATCATGGATCCATTATTAGCATTACTACGACAAACCCCACGCAAAGATTGGCAATGGAATTTGGACGCAAAAACGGGTTGGAGCCGGAATAATGCTCTAAGCTTGGCTAATTGCGCCTTACTGGCTTATAACGATAAGACTGTAATTGACCAACATTTAAAAGCTCGTGGGTTTTCAGAGGTTTTCCATTTCCAATCCAATACTCCCAGAATTGATACCCAAGCTTTCATGGCCATCAATAATGATGCGGTCGTAGTCTCTTTTCGCGGTACAGAACCAACAAATCCTGTGGATTTTTTTACTGATTTTACAACTGCTCCCATCGCTTTTAAAGACAAGTTTGGTTTTTCTGGTTGGGGCACTATTTGGGAAGGATGGGCAATGGGTTTATTGGCAGTATGGCCACAACTTCTCCAGAAATTATCCGAATACGACAATGATAAACGTTCATTATGGATTACTGGGCATAGTTTGGGTGGTGCAATTGCAACTGTTATGGCCGCTGTAGTGGCCAATCTTAGCGATCATCCTATTCAAGGTGTTTATACTTACGGCCAGCCGAGAGTTGGCGATCCTGATTTTTGCAAACGTTATAATCAAAAATTGGGTAATTGTACCTTTCGCCATGTCAATAATTATGATTTAGTTCCCCATATACCACCTCGACGTTTCACACTTCTAGAGCAAGCGTTATTTAATGCCGATGACAATATCTTGTCAAAATTTTTAGATTTGGCAAAAGCTGTAACCCATAAGGAAAAAGTCTACCAATACGATCATATTGGCCAATTACGCCTTTTGTTACCACAAGGAGGTTGGACTGCTGATTTAGATAAAGAAACTGAACTTGAACCTGATTTTTTAAAGGAAGAGCGAGCTAATCCTTTAGCGGCATTAACCCTTACCAAACTTACTTTAGAGGCGGCGGTAAGAATAAAAGATCATGCTCCTATTAATTCGGTTACTCATGATGGGTACATAGATCGATTGGAACAGTTAACATAATTAAAAAACCACTTTTATATATGATTTCTTTGTCAATACCTTCGCCAAACGTGTAAGGTCAGTTGAAAAACGGCATTTGAGCGATTTTAACTCATTGATTTTATAGTAACTGGTCAAGCTGATTTTGGTCCAATTTAGGCCAAAATCCTAAATTGGCGAAGATATTACTTTGTACGAATCATTATTACACTTTATTTTAAAGAGGATATGACCATGAAAAAATATAAGGTATTTTCCCTACTGTCCTTGCTTGTAGGGGTTTCAACTGAAGCCGCCGCAATAGATTATTCAACATTATTTCAAAACCAAATATTGTTTAAGGGACAAAAAATAGTTGCTAATGGTTGTCTTTATAGCCTCACAATGCAGAGTGATGGCAATCTTGTACTTTATGATTATCACCATGGAAGTGTGCTATGGTCATCTAACACAGCAGGTCGTAATGGTTACACTATCATGCAACCTGACGGAAATTTAGTGATGTACAATTGGAATAATGTTCCTTTCTGGTCCACTAATACATGGGGGCATAATGGTGGTCATTTAGTTATGCAAGATGATGGGAATTTAGTTGTATATCACGGTTCAACCCCACTATGGGCATCAAATACAAATGGTGAAAGTATAGCTTCAACAACCTGTGATATTCGGGCATCCAAAACAGGGACAGAACCTAATTGGGATAGACCCGGTGGTGATTATGTGCATTACAAAATGAATACTGCCAATTATTCACATTGCGCTTATTGGTGTTCGCAAGATAATCAATGCCAGGCTTTTACTTATGTACCACCCGGTGTACAAGGTAATACGGCTATGTGTTGGTTAAAAAATACAATTCCTGCAAAAACATATGCACCTGGCATGGTATCTGGTTACGTTGCCCGTGAATAAAATTTATCTGTACATGACAGCATGGTAGGCTGGTTTGGAATGGTAGCGTAAACTCAGAAAAACACTGGGGTTCGTTATCATTAAAGCCAGTCTACCAAAACATAGCGGTTCTTCCCGATTCCGTGGGGTAGTCTCAATATGTCGTTGTTGAACACCATTAATACCGTAACGTAATTTCTATATAGCAATGATTTTACTAATAATTATCATTTAGTACATTGCCATAGTGATTACCACACAAAATCAGGAAGAGCCACATAATCACCAAAATTCAAATTTTTCAGCAAACGTGTGAATAAGTCACATTTTCTCTGTCACTAAGTCACAGCTTCATCTCATAAAACTACATAAACTGTAACCGTCATTTGAAGTTTAACCTCAATGACGAGATGGCTGGTAATTCATAAATCCCAGGTAAAAATTTACAACCTGCTTAATTCTAAGTTTACTTCCATCTCACTATACAAAGAATACGTTAGTTTTTTCAATCTGGCCGCATTGAAAATACTGTCATATATTTTAATTAAGCGGCGGAGATAAATTGTCATGAAAACGTTAAACAAGAAATTATTGATGGTTTGCGCAGTTGCGGGCTTGTCAGCTATTTCACAATCTGTATTAGCAACCCCAATTTATGCAGTACAGCCGAACGGTGACCTACTTTTTTATAAGCATACCGGAACTTATGATGGTGCGTTCAGTTGGCCTGTTACAGGAGTAAAAATAGGTAATGGCTGGACTACTTTTAAACAGGTGTTTGCAGGTGAGCATGGTTCTATCTACGGAATAAAGCCGAATGGGGACATGCTTTTCTACAGGCATGCGGGTACCGATAACGGTTCATCTAATTGGCCTGTTACAGGAGTAAAAATAGGTAATGGCTGGAACTTTAAAAATGTATTTGCCGGTGTGGATGGTTCTATCTATGCGATAAAGACGAACGGTGATCTGTTATTTTATAAATATAACGGCACTTATGATGGAGCCTTAAAGTGGCCTGTTTCAGCCGTAAAAATAGGTAATGGCTGGAATTCTTTTAAACAGGTATTTGCTGGTGAAAATGGTGCTATTTACGGAATATTGCCGAATGGGGACATGCTTTTCTACAGACATACAGGTACTTATAACGGCGCAGTAACTTGGCCTGTTTCAGGGGTAAAAATAGGTAATGGTTGGAATTTCAAACAGGTATTTGCTGGCGAAGATGGCTCAATCTACGCAATAAAGACCAATGGAGACATGCTTTTCTATAAGTATACCGGGACTTATGATGGTGCATTCAGTTGGCCTGTTTCAGCCATAAAAATAGGAAATGGTTGGAATTTTAATACCGTATTTTCCAGCCAATAACTGAGTTCCCTAGACTGGGATAGACAACTTGATTTGATATGGCGTCGTAGACTGGGCTGAAGCGTTAGTTTAAGCCCAGAACTTTGAACTTAATTAACCTGCAACTCAGCTTACTAAAATTTCACTTTTTTGAAGAGGATTATGACCATGAAAAAATATAAGGCATTTGTCGTACTATCCATGCTTACTGTGGTTCCAGCACGCGCTGCCGATAGATATGATGTCGAAATAACGAACGTTAGGAGCAAGTTGAAAGCTGATGTCATGTGGGCATCCACTAGTCCCTACCAAGGGGTTTTCTTATGGACGAACAATCTCAGCGCATCACAGGAGTTTGATCTTCTGGATAGCGGAAATGGCTACTTCCGTATTCGGGCGCGTCATTCGGGTCAATGTTTGATGCTTGATTGGCGCCAAGGGAGTCACAACGGCACCAGCATAATTCAGTACCCTGCCTGCGGAGCAGGATACGCTCCAGCCGAGTGGCGGAGGGGATGGGTTAATGATCCGGTGATTTGCAATGGCGATATCTGTACTACGACCAGCGGTTCGCTGCCAGTGCTGGTCAATCGATTCAGCGGAAAGTGCTTAGATGCAGCAAATCCAAGTGGTAACCCACCTTCTCAACAAGCAATCTTGCAGCAATGGGATTGTGTTAGATCGACGAGTGACTGGAATATTGGAAACCAAGCTTGGGGCATTGCCGCGCCTGGTAAAATAGAGGGTTACCTGTAATCTAATAAGGTGCAAGCCATAGGGCGTAATTTAAGCATAACCGTATTGCGCCCTATGTTGATGTAATTAAAACTGATGTTACGCATGTGGCCAAAGGAATCAATGGCCGTAGCAAATGGGCTGATTTTATGGGTTTGCGTCATGCTTGTAGTAACCTTGAGACGTTTTACTTTAAATGGCCATGCACTGCAGGGCGGGTTGGGACACTAGTACTCAGTCACTCTTTAAGTGTCGGGTATATTTTTGTCCAGTGTGAGACCTACGAGGTTTTTAAAACCTCGTAGGTCTTTCGATTTACCCGACAG
>SBAV01000269.1 GCA_005239965.1 Methylobacter tundripaludum | reverse complement strand
TGAACAGGCGATAACCTTCTTGTTCGTCAGTGTCAAGAGCGTCTTTTTCACCCCGGAGAAAACGGTCGAAACTGGAATTGGGCGTGACCAAGGTGCGCTCAAAGCTGGTCAAGGCATCGACCAGATTGGCCGCAGTCAGCCCATTAGGGTATGCCGCCTTAAAATCCCGCCTGTAATCAGGATCGCCTTCTATTGCCGTCAGCAGGACGGGCCAAGTCGTGTTCATGATTTTGGGGCTCAACATGACCTTTTCCGTATGGGCTTCCAGTGTAGATACCACCCCATCCCAGTTATAAAAAAAGTTAAAGCTTACATTGAAGAGGGTGGGTGTATTACGAAGGATCGAGGTGCCGTCAGCAGCTTCAGCGCGGGTTTTCCCATCCATGCCACCGCGATCGAGCGGATGGCATGTGGCACAGGAACGTCGATTTTGCCCGGAAAGCCTGCGATCATAAAATAATCGCTCACCTAAAATTGTTTTCGCTGCACTTTCGGACGTAGCCATGGGAAGCGGCGAGAGCGGTTCCGTTGTTTCTGCGCTTGCAACGTAGTAGAACAGTAATCCTATTATCACCATGCAACGTGGAGGGAAAGGTGAAAAAGTGCTGCGCGTCATCATTTTCAGTCCCCATGATTGTGTTAATTCAGGCCATTTTTATAGGTTTTATCCTCTATGAACAGGTTGTACCCTGTTCAGTCAATATCTTTAACATAGTGTTCCAATTGGCGCAATATCCCATCGGGTTCTTGCGTTGCCATACGGGTAATGGCTTCAGCACGCTGCGGTGTATCCGCAACGGCGTAAATTCTCAATTCATCAGCATTGCCAGAAGGGCGCAAGTGCGCAATGTCATTATTGGCAAAGTAGATGCGTACACCATCAATATAATTTATCTGGGTAATCGCAGAAAATCCTTTTGCCGGTGAAAAAAAGCCAAAGAGCGTTTTTCTAATAGCGTTTAAGGCATTTATTTCCAAGGGGCTTGCGAAAAGTGCTTCGTCGTTTTCGTCAAAGACGGTACAACCATCCCCTGAAAATACTACCTTGCAAACAGCGCTATTAGAGGGAGAAAACCGTTTTACCATCGCCAACCCCAACGATTTTGGAAATTGTTTAAGGAGGGCTGCACTGCTGTAACGTTTCGATAAGCGGGAGAACAGGGTGATGAGGGGGAGTTTCTCTTGTTGGGCAACAGCCAATACCGCTAAAATGGGCAATACGGCATCGCGTGTCGGCAAAGCTGTCAGCCGCTTGCCATTGCGTATAATATTTGACCCGGTCAGAAATCCACCGTTGGCTTCCCAGCCACACACAGGTTGCTTACCGTGGGCAAGGGCTTTCTCCATTCCGGCAATTACATAAGGCGAGCCGATACGGGTTTTGGGTTCGACGATGTCTCTTAGGTTGCCGTGATCGATGCCATCGTTACTGCTGATAGGGACGACAACAGCTTTAGCGCCTAAAAATTCGGCGGTTACCATGCCCACCAGGTCGCCACTAAAAAAGCGTACAGCATTGGTGTCTGGCTCGATGCCCAGTATTAAGGGGCGGTCGCTGTCGCCATCTGTTGATACAATCACATCAAAAGCGCCGTATTTTAATACCGCCTCGTCATATAGCGCCTGAACAGTGGCAAGCTGGGCGGCCTGGATGTTTTCAGTATCAATCGGCACAAAAGTTTCGCTACGGCCAATGGGAACAACAAATGCCCCAACATTACGGAGAATATCCACCACAATGTCCCGCCCAACAGCGGAATGCTGGTAGACCAGCACACGCATTCCCGTTAGCGCGGCAGCGCCAAAAAAATCCACGTAACGCTGAATATAAGCCAGGGCGGCTTGAGTGTGTTCAGTGGCTAATTCTCCGGGCTCCTGCTTTAAAAAACCGTCTGTGTTGAATAAAGACGTTTCCAAGGCTTGCTCGTAAAACTTAGCCCTGACTTGCTTGACCTTGTCGTTAATGGGCTTTTCATGCTGTTTGAGCAACTCGCCCCGTGAAGTATTGGTTTTATAGCCATTGCGATCGAACGGGATATGGCTCCCCGTTACCATGATACTGCCCCTATCTTGCAGCATGGCGTAATAGGTTAAGGCAGGAGTTGGAATTTGGCCCTGATTAACTGGAATCATACCTACGTAGCGTATGGCCTGTTCAATGACCTGCGCCAGTTTGCCACGGTTGCCTTGTTCTTTAACGTAACGGCTGGAGCTAGGCCGTAGGTCGTAAGCATAGAAAAATTCTTCCCCGCGTTGAATACCGCCTTCGGCTTTGGGCAGAGATTGCAGGAATTCAAGTTCGGCAACGACATTAATAAAAATTTCCAAATGTGTTAGATGAATTACTTCCCCGCGCCTGCCGCTCGTGCCAAATTGTAATTCTTGCGGTGTATGGGTGAAATTTAAATGCAGTAATTCTTGTGGATTAGTGTAGATTGTCATAAAATAATATCTAAATCCAAAATTTAATACGCAAAAAGGTTCAATTATAGACCTTAAAAAAAGCACTATAAAAAATATTTTGCAAAATTTAGGCGATTTTTTTAGTCTACGGGCCAAATTAAAAGCTCTTTTGGTTTTATTTTTCAGAAATGCTGATATAATTCCTAAAGTCGGTTAGATGCTGTGCTGGGTACAGTGCGTTATTAATTACATTAGGAAGAAGCCATGCTTATCTTGACTCGTCGAGTAGGTGAAACTTTGATGATTGGTGATGAGGTTACGGTCACGGTTCTTGGAGTGAAAGGGAATCAAGTTCGTATAGGGGTTAACGCGCCAAAGGAAGTTTCTGTACATAGAGAAGAAATTTACGAAAGGATTAAAAAAGAACTGGCTGAGTCAGCAAGTGTGACAGGTTCAGCCCAATAAATAAGATTCAGGAGGGATGGCCGAGAGGCTGAAGGCGCTCCCCTGCTAAGGGAGTATGGGCTTTAACTCCCATCGAGGGTTCGAATCCCTCTCTCTCCGCCATAATAATTAGGCGCTGTAAATTTTAATTGTTGACATAAATATAATTAAAAACGATAATGCAGAGCTAAATAAAGCGCCCGTAGCTCAGCTGGATAGAGTAATCGGCTACGAACCGATCGGTCGGGAGTTCGAATCTCTCCGGGCGCGCCATTTAAATAAAATGTAAAAAGAAATCATTCCCCTGTAGCTCAGCAGGTAGAGCAGGTGACTGTTAATCACCGGGTCGGCGGTTCGAGCCCGTCCGGGGGAGCCAAAAAATCAAAGGCTTAGATGATCTTCATCGAGCCTTTTTTTGTGTCTGTAGTAAATTTGTATCAACTACGTGATGTTCGACTTTTTTCTGTATCACATTGATTTGATTAGATGCCAAATTTGGAGAAAGTTGAAACCCAAATTTTGGTGCAATTAAAATCAAT
>SBAV01000190.1 GCA_005239965.1 Methylobacter tundripaludum | reverse complement strand
TGATAGCAAAAGCATCTCCGAATTATGTCAGCCTGTCAGCAAAAAATTTCGACCAAGATGATGACAGTGGGGCATTTGACTATTTGCATGAATTTAAGGCTGTGGTGGATTCGTTTAGCGGGCTGAGTATTTTGCAGCAGGTTAATCAGAAAAAAATTGATTCATTAGCCCGTAGCGCCCATTTTGATTTGGTAGAGGGCAGCTACTATAAGGCGATAGCATTTGATTATTTTGCTCAATTAAGTACAAGCGTAGCGCTGTAGTTTGCTGGACTGTTAACCCCGGTTTTCACTGATGATGTCTGGAGCTGTTCAACAAAATAACGCGCATAGCTTGGCAAATAGCTCTGTTTCAAATAAGCAAATTTTGTTGTCGATGGTGGAATGAGATGCGCCAAATCCAAGGCGACCAGATCGGAATCGATATCCGGCTCATAAGATGTTCCGGCAATAATACCCACGCCAAATCCCAAACGCACGTAAGTTTTGATCACATCGGAGTCGGCTGCCGCCAGCGTAATGTCAAGTTCAATACCCGCATTATCGAAAGCTCTTTCGATATTACTGCGCCCGGTAAAGCCCTTGCTGTAAGTTAAAATCGGGAAAGTCGCCAGACGTTCAAGCGTAATGTCTTTATCTATCAATGGATGACCTTTTGGCACAACGGCAATATGGTGCCATTGGTAGCACGGTTTAATCATCAGCTTTTCATCTTCATCCATTTTTTCGGTGCATACAGCAATATCCGCCTTATGATGATGCAGTAAATTAATCAAATTACCGGGCGATGATTGTTCAATGTAGATTTTAATGCCAGGATATTTTTCCCTGAATTTGCTAATGGGTTCCGGTAAAAAATACTTGGCTTGCGTATGTGTAGTCGCAATATGCAGCATCCCGTTACGGTTATCCATAAAATCATCCGCTAATGCCCGGATGTTGCGTTTGGCCTGATTGAGGGATGTTACTTCTTCCAGAATACGCGCACCCAGGCGTCGGCCCTAACAATCGTTTTCCGTGCCGTTCAAATAACGGCGTGCCTATTTCATCCTCAAGCATCAACAATTGCCGGCTGACGGCGGATTGCACAACATTCATCTTGTCGGCTACTTTGGTCAGGTTGTAACCGGTTTCCTGTAGCAGATGCAAAATTTCCAGCTGGCTTAAATTCATCGCTCGGTTAACCGTGTTTATACCCTGAACGACTGTTCAGTTGAACCAATGGGCATGCTTAATGAACAGCGACACCTTGTCGCCCTTAGCCAGTTCCAACTGCCTGAACTGTTCATTGGGCATTTCGGCAAAAATAGTCTTGGCTGAGCCATTTATCCCTTCTCGACCTAATTCCAACCGAATCGTCGCCCCCAGATGTTGCCAATCTTTCAAAAAAACCGGCGATGAAGCGCGGTCGGATTGCTTTACCACAGCAATATTGTGCGGACGCACATGCGCGGTAATGCCCCGTGCATCATCCAGCGCAATACCGGCGCTTTTAAGCCAGGCACCATCGTCTTTTTCCAGATGGAAGACATTGGTCTGGCCAATAAAACGCGACACAAAATCGTTGCTGGGATGGTCGTAGATTTCGCTGGGTGTGCCTTTTTGCTCAATCTTGCCGTGATTGAGCACCACAATCTGGCTGGCCACCTCCATCGCCTCTTCCTGGTCATGGGTGACAAAAATGGTGGTCACATTCAACTCATGGTGCAAGTGCCGTAACCACAGCCGCAAATCCTTGCGGACACTGGCATCCAGCGCACCGAACGGCTCATCTAACAACAGTACCGACGGCTCCACGGCCAACGCCCGTGCTAAGGCGATACGTTGGCGCTGGCCACCTGAAAGTTGGTCTGGAAAACGGTCATGCACCCAATCCAGTTGCACTAGATTCAGTAAATCGTGCACATTTTTACGAATAATCGCTTCGCCAGGCCGATCTTTGTAGGGCTTCACCCGCAATCCGAAAGCTACGTTGTCGAATACGGTCATGTGCCGAAACAACGCATAGTTCTGGAACACAAAACTGATATGGCGATTTTTGACGGGCTTGTCAGTAACTTTATCACCACGCAGGAACACATCACCTTGGTCGGCCTGTTCGAGCCCGGCTATGATACGCAGCAAGGTGGTTTTGCCACAGCCTGAAGGACCCAGTAATGCGACCAGTTCACCTTCGGGAATGTCAAGATTGATGTTATCCAGTGCAGAAAATGCACCGAAACGTTTACTGAGATGGCTTAAGGTAATGCTCATGACGGGGTTTCCATAAAATCATTGCAAGTAAGAATTGTTATGCCGTTTTACGGACGGCTTTTAAGTGCTGTTTTTGTTTCCATTCCAGAAAGGTTTTCACCACCAGTGTTACAAGGGCTAAACCTGCCAGCAGCGATGCACTGGCAAAGGATCCGACGAAATCGTATTCGTTATAACTCGTTTCGATATGCAGCGGCAGTGTATTGGTCAGACCCCGAATATGCCCCGACACCACAGACACTGCACCAAATTCACCCATTGCCCGGGCATTGCACAACAGTACGCCATACAGCAATCCCCACTTGATATTGGGCAAAGT
>SBAV01000201.1 GCA_005239965.1 Methylobacter tundripaludum | reverse complement strand
CGCTGTCTGTCCGTTTGAGAACCATTGATACCAGATCAGGCCGGTATTTTTTCAATTTTTTTAGTTCATTAATAGCACTTGAATAGTTCCTGTCAGTACCAGTGGCAACTAAAAAGGGATTTTCACATTGGTTATCGGAATACCAACGGTAGAACATGAAAGAGGCCGAAATGACCAGTATTAGTCCCAATACTACTGCCAGATAATGCTTGTAGGCAGGTTTGGTTATTGGTGTTATTTCTGGTGTGACCGTTTCAGTAGAAGGTGATTCCTGTGCGAAGTCAGCAATTCCCGCTATCCGCCCGGAATCCGAGTTTCACTAGCTTGCGACCGCTTTGATTTTTGCAGGTACAAGCACCCATCTCAAGCCCTGAAAGCCTGTCCACATACCGCCCGACCTTGCACAACCCAACACCCTGTTGGAAAAACCCAGTGTACCCTCATGCCCCGTATTCATCCGCTGCGGTATCCTTTTGGTGTCAGGTCGGCACGTTCGTAACCCCAAATGATGGCGGCATAGAAGGACTCCCAATCGCCAATGAGATGCTCACGGAACATCCCGCGCATCTTTTCCCATAACGCGGTGCGGCTATGGAAACGGGCGCGTGCGGCTTGGAAGTACTGGCAGCAAGCTTCCTGTATCTGGTCGAGGAGGAAGGCCAACATCATCAGGGTGGCGAACACCGTGGAGAGGTGTTTCTTGCCATGACCATAATTATGTTCGAGGTTGTAACCGAGGTTTTTAAGGGTGTTAAAGGTTTCGTTCTCCACTTTCCATCGGGAACGGCCTGCGCGTACCACATCCGCCACGTTGTCGGCGGTGAGGGGGATGTCAGTCACGCAGTCATAGATAAAGGTTGTACCGTCGGGGCGTTCCTCCCAATAGTCGATATAGTTGACCCGCACATCCTTGTTGTCATGGTTGAGCGGGATGTTGTTGACATAACGGTAGCCACAGGGCAAGCCCTTGGCAGTCTTGTCTGACAGTTCCTGGGTGCTGCCATCCTGCAAGCCAGCCACCACAGTTTTCAGCAACAGGCTGTCGCTGCGGGCTTTGGCAGTGATGATGAAACTGTAACCCTGTGATTTCAATAGGCGAATGTGCGGCCCATTACAGGACAGCGCATCTTGCAGCAGGATCATATCCAAACGTGGGAAGTCTTGGCGCAACTGGGGGATGAGCCGTTTCGAGGCATTGTGTTCGCAATCATTTTTCTTGCTGCCATCCTGTTGGGTGATGGCCTCCGGGAAAAAGGGCAATACGGTATTCTTGTCAGGGTGGACAAGAACAGCCGCCAGCAGTTGGTGGTAATACTCCTCGCGTCCGTCCTTGTGTGTCTTAATGCAACAGTCCGGGCAACAGACAGCCCCGGAACTGAAAATACCCGTGCCATCAGCACTGACAAGGTATTTCCCCAGAAAACGGTAGCCTTCCAGTATGCCTTGCCGTTGCAGTTCCTGATGGAGGCTGCGGAACACCGGGCGCAGGCGCTGCGGTTTCACCCCGTCCAATACCGTGCGCATTTGGCTGTCGCAAGGGGCATCACTGATGCCAAACAAGGTTCGCAGGTTGTGCCTCCGTGCCTTGTCCCCACGCTGCTTGTCGAACTGCAACAGCGAACCGTCTTTCAGCGAAAATAGCGCCAATCCTGACATCAGCACATCCACCAAAGGATAGTCGGCCTTGGTTTTGCGGTGGTCAGTGACTTCGCTGAAGCAGCCGCGCACACGTTCCAGCAATCCGGGGGCTGAGAGGGTCTTGCGTAGCTTCAGGCTATCATGCGGCGGAAGAGAAGGTGGCTTTGTTGGCATTCCGTTGCACAGTTACTCGTTTTACAAGGGCATGATTATACAGGTATTTTAAGGGCGGCGGGAATTGCTGACACCAAACCGTTCACGTTGGTTGCATTTCCGAAAACGTAATCCTGAAATGCCCAAACGCTAACGCCTGCAAATATTACAGAGGTAAAGCTGTAATAAATTAACGTGGTAGCAATCGTTAGAAACTTCTGTGCAGCTTTGGTTAATCTGAAAGCGTCTTCATTGTCTTGAATTTCCGCCAGTGTGTTTTTAATTTCCGCGTGTACGGAATAGCCTTTATTGAGTGACATAACATTAACCCCTTAACCTAAGTTCGCCAGTAGCAGCAATGCCGCTATCTGAAAAAAGCGCATTCCTGACAGTGCAGGCGTTACAGCCATAGCAAGGCAAATGCCTATTGAAGCCGTTACGTGTACCAGTGCGGGAATGCTTGCTAGTGCGTTGCTTTGGTCAAAGTCATGCACCAACGCCACCACGTAAAAGCCCATGATGGATAGGGCTAGAACGTTGGTTGTCCACTTGAAAACATCCTGATAGCTGATGTTGTTCAGTAGATCGGTAAGGCGCGAACGTAGCGGGGTAGGGTGAATGCCAGCATTTTCAGGCATGGCGGAATGGTTGGCGCGTATGTTGTCGATATGCGCCTGTTCTGCCGTGTTCAGTAGTGGGTTTTTCATTGCATCGCCCCCACTAACAGATTCAGCCACGACATAGGCACAAGTGCATAAGCCAAAAATGCCACGACTGAGAACTTAATCAAACGCGCCTGAAACGATACGTCTGCTTTGGTGGTGCGTTTCGGCTGGTTCTGCGGGGTAGGGTGTGCGTGTTTGCGTACCCGTTGGCGGCGCGGCTGGTAAGCCTGCTGAATGTTGGCGTGTTTCATGATTGCGCCCCCATTTCTGAGGCAACCACAAGGGCTACGCCTGCCAGTGCCAGCAATGCTGTGAGGAAGTAGGGGATTATCAGCAAACGCCCTTTTTCTTGGCTGTTGGCTGATTTGCCCATTTTGTACGGGCGTGTGGTGTGAGTAGGCGTAATTTGCCTATAATTGCGCTGCATGTTCCGACTCCTTATTAGTCGTTATGTGAAGTCCTAACCCGTTGGCACTGGTAATGCTTGCGGGTCGGGCGATTGTTAAATCAGTTCAAGTTTCTTCAAGTCTTCAAGTAGTAACCTTCGTAAATATTCCGCTCTTGTCTCCTTTGCCGTTTTCGCGGCGGTATCAGTTGCTTTCAACAGTTCCGGTTCAAGCCTAACCCCTACAATCGGGTTTCCTGCTGACCATGTTTTATTTGTTCGTTTGCCCATTGGCTAGAAGTTCCTTTGTCTTTGGTGGCGTTCATAATCTCCCTGTAACCTCTGCCCATAGCTGACATTCATGTAATTATTGCAGGGTGTTATACGCCCTTGCCGATAGTGTACCAGAATCTTCAAGGGTGTATAACACCCTATCATAAGATTTGATACCCATTTAATGAGGTTTCCTAGCCCCTCTTATTGTTGTAAACGCTCAATTCATCGCTAATAACGCTCAAATAGTCCTTAACAGAATCACGATTGCCACCAATTCCGCCTTTGTCACGCTTCACCAGACCGCTGAATGTGATCTGTTTGGAAGGGTTAGCCGCTGCCCACTCTTCAACAAGATTGTGATAGTTCAGCATTGCGCGGCGCTTAGGGTTTGCAGCAACAAACGCTTCAAGCGCGGCTCTTGCGCCTGCCAGTTCCTTGCTAACCTTGCGCAATTCCTTTTCATCATGGGGAAGGGTGGTTAGT
>SBAV01000025.1 GCA_005239965.1 Methylobacter tundripaludum | reverse complement strand
GTCTCTCATCGAATACCTAAACCCATATCCTTCCAACTCTAAATTGATCGTTTCCAGTCGCTCACGTTCGGCATCCGATAAAGGCTGCTCTTTCAATGTCAGCTGTCGTTTTTCCTCTAATAACTCCTGAGTATGTGAGTCGAGTGAAGAAGCAAGACCAAACATGTCACTAGTTACAATCCCTGCATATCCCATTCCGCGGGGATCAAACTCTGGTTTTAACGCGTTTATTTGGCGAGAATCATCATCACGTTTCAATATTTGAACTTGCTGCTTAACCAGTTCGGCGATTGCTAATGGGTTGTGGGTGGTCAAAACAATATGGCTAGTCCCCGGTTCTTTTTCTTCCGGATTAACAAAATTTTGCAGATACTTGAGATAGTCGGCACACCAACGCGGATTCAAATGCGTATCGGGTTCATCTAGCAAAAATAGACTTTCGTTTTCAGCGGTGAAGCGAAGTAGACCAAGTACTGTGAGTAACTGTTGCTCGCCTTCACTCAACTCGCGAAAAGTCACGCTGCCGTCATTCTTTTTCAATCGCAGACGGATGCGTACTTCTTCAATTAGCTCAGAGACGTAGGTGCTCTCCAAATCTCTGAAAAACTGAGCCGAGGCCTGATTGCCGACTAAGCGCCTCAATGCTGCAATGTCCTTCACGTATAGATATTTGAATTCTAGCGTCTCCTCATTCCAGATTGATGTCGGCACTTTACGCTTGATTACGATAGGGGCCAAAGCGATATCATACAGGCGAGACAAAAAATTGCTCACTACTCCACGAGCTTTCCAAAAACGCGGATCACCATCGGGGGCTTTTGATTTCCATGGTGGTTGACGCAGTACGAACAGCACCGATTCAATGCCTTCGTCCGGATCAAGACCCAAATGGTCATCAAGGAAAGCTCTAACAGCATCAGACTGTTGAATTAGAGATGCCAGCAACACAAACTGATTGTGTATAGGCATGGCATAGAACAAACGCTTTAAACCTGGATCTTCCCCGTTACGCAGTTTTTTATCGTAATTCTGTAAATAAGGACGAAATACGTCATACATACGCTTACTTTCACCCGAGTAATAACCAAATACATAGCGTGGTAAATATTTGCTATCGTCTTTAATAAACTCAAGTAAATGCACACGGTATTTACTCAGCCATTTTTTGGTATCAGGATTGAATACATTACCAAATTTTTCGTGTTGGCTAGTGTTTCGTATTTCTTCAATTTCTTCTTTATTGCCCTCATAAAACTGGATAGGATCCGCCGTTCGATCTGGGTCACTATCAATGTAAATATAATGTTGACTATCGCCTGTGCCGATTTGGTAGCTAAGCTTAAAGGCGAATGTGGGCAAGCCCTTCTTAGTGATAAAGGAACCAAAGATAATTGCCAGAGCCTCCAACACATTTGACTTACCTGTGCCGTTCCAGCCAATGACCACAGTCACCCAGTGATCTTGATCGAAATCGATGGTGACGTTTTTCAGATTCTTGAACTGGTGCGTTGGGCTGTCTTTGGCACTGCCAATGATAAGTTTATCCAGGCGCATTGTCAGATCGCCAACAGCTTCAGCCGGTCATGCAGCTTGCGGCCTTGAGTGTCTGTGACGGCTTCTACGGCTAAGCGGCCATCCTTATCTAATACCCGCAATTCGGCGTAAAGTGCTTCGACCTGCTCAGTCTGTGCGCCATCAGCCACACCGCAGCGGCGGAAGGCTTCTTGTGCCGACACCCAATCGCCCGCTTCGGCGAGCACGTTAATCAGTTTGTTCACCACGGCGGTAAGCTCCTTTTGTTGTTTGGTTTTATGCACCTTCGGCTGCTTTTCGCGTTTAGCCCTTTCCGCACGAATGTGTTCCAGCAACACAATGGCTGGTTCATCGTTGAGGTCTTGCGGCACCAATTCGCCAGAGAAAGCTGCTTTCAGGATATTCTTGCGTTGGGCGGCGGATTGTTTGAGGGAAATTTCAATTGCCGCCTCTTGTGCAACAGCTTCAGCGTTTGCAATGAAAACCATTTCCATAATCCGGTCTTGCTCTTGTATTGAAGGGATCGGAACAGCAAGATTCGTAAATCGTCCCAAACTCACCTTTTTTTGAGCTACTCCTTGCGTCATTGGCTCAATTTGTCGTTGGCCTATGTATGAATTGATTACAGATTTTAAAAATTTAGGACGCATAAGTCCTCCCCAACAACGCACTTTGATACAGTCAGCAGTAATGATCGCTGGCGGCTGGTCATCGGGGTAAACATCTGCATCACCTGGTGGTTCGCCCATTTTTGTAATCAACACATCACCGGCGGAAACGCTATGCGCATTGAGTTCACAGGCCTTTTCTGGTGTCACGTATTTGGTATACGTCCCGCCATAGTTGCCTGAACGAATGTTGCGTACGAAGACCAGTGGTACACCTGCTTCCCGGTAGTCCGGCACTTTAAGGTTGCTTCCGAAGGGGCCAATCGAAAGGCTGTATCGCTCGTCTGATGCAATCTGCTCAATACTCGCCCAAACCCACCCCTCCGGTAATTCCGGTAAGCTGCTGGTGTCCGGCTGCACCGGCTCGGGGTATTTAAGCTGCCAGTCTTTGGGTGGAGTTTTGCCTTGTTCGGCGAACTTGGCGAGTTGTTTGGCTTCCCAGCGGGTACGGCGTTCGGCGAGGATGCGTTGCAGCAGTTCAGCGCCGGTTTCTTTGGGTTGGTTTGTTGTACGCCATTCGGCAGTCAGCGCACCTTCCACCGCCGCTTTCAGCAGCGATTGCCGATATTGCACCAATTTCTTCTGTGCAGCCTTGAGTTCGGCCACTCCAGCATCGAGGTCAGAAAGGAGTTCTTCGAGTTTTTCGACGATGCGGGTTTGTTCGTTTAATGGTGGTAACAAAATCGGGATTGTACCGGAAAGTGTTTTAGAGGAAATACTGGCCTGATTGACATGATTAGTGCAACGATGCCGTAAATATCCCGTCATCCATAAAAAGTGGAGTTGGCGTGAAATGTACGATGGCAATATGCCAATCTCAAGGCGAATACGTGTCATGTGGTTTGAAAAAGCAAACCCGTTTTCTCTTGCTGAAATGACTGCTGTTTTTCCAATCAGCTCTGCACTGTTGGTATTGTTGAAAAGTATGTCTCCAGCCTTTAGCTCAATACCTTTAGATTCAGTTACAGACTTCACAACGCTAAGATCAATTTGCCCGTCACGATCCACGTTCATAGGTCTTAAATGGGGAATTCCGATGCCATCAGAGGTATGTTTGCCACTTGCAAAGCCAGGATTAATTTCGGCTGCTATTTCGTCTAATGACACTTGAAACCATTGAGCTGGCAGTACAGAAGTTGCGAACGGGTAGTGTTCTAATGCTTCTTCGTTTAACACCTTGCTCACGCCACCAACTCCTCATTCATCTCAATCATCAATTCATCCAATTGCTTGCCAAACACCGCCCACACCTTCTGCAACCCGCCTTTATCGGCAAATTCGGCATAATCGAAATCATCCCGACTGATACTGCAACTGCTGGCGATGTGGTCTTTAATCAGACGCAGCCATTCGGTTTGTTCGGTGCTAAACGCGGTGGTGCGCTGGGCATTATGGCGGAAAATCCATTCCTGAAAGCGTTTATCGACCTGTTCGCTAAAAGGTTTGAGTTCGGTATCTAGGCCGATGGCAAAGCGCACCAGTGCGATTAGGTCAGTCAATTGGCGTTTGCTACCTGCGCCTTTGACTTGGCTGGTTTGCACGCGGGCGTAGGCGCTCCACAGTCGTTCGGTGGTCAGCATTAGCGGCGGACGGCTTAAGGCATCGTGCAATTCATCAATCATTTCAAAGGTTAGCGCACGGCGTTGGTAGGGTTGTTGGTAAAAGAAACTTAAGGCTTCGATTTCTGTCTTGTGCTGTTGGATGTAGTCGGTAAACGTCTGGATGGTTTTTTGTGCCTGCGCTTCGGCTTGCTCGCTGTAGCCGGAGAAGGTGACTTGGTCGAGATTCAGGTGGTCAAGCAATTGTTCACGTTCGCGGCGGGCGGATTCGATTTGATCGCGTAGTTCGGGTTTGTCG
>SBAV01000124.1 GCA_005239965.1 Methylobacter tundripaludum | reverse complement strand
TTTTCATGAAAATTTACCTGTATATTTAAATTTTTATCATCGGTTCAGCATCAAGCATACAATAACGCCCTTTAGGCTCAGGAACATACCGCCCCAGCTCTACTGCTGTCTCAATCCATTCAGCAATAACCCGCTCAGCATTGCTGACCGCTTCTTGATAACTGCCCCCATCTGCCATACAACCGGCTAATTCCGGTACTTCCACGATATAAGCCTGATCTTCTTCACTCCAGTAAATAATCATTTCATATTTAGTCATCAGTTATTTGCTCTGGATAATTACAATCAGTTTTCAAAAATTGAACGTGCTAACTGCGCTTGCCTGATAATCGAAATCAACGTGCCCGCTTTGATTTCTTTATGCTGCGGAACTGGGACGGTAATCGTTGATGAATTAAGTTGCTTTTGCATAATGACATGACTGCCTTTTTGTCGAACCTGTTCAAAACCATAAGCCAGCAAAATTGCGCAAACATCTTTACCCGATAAAGCCCTCAGCTTACCCAAAAGCAATCTCCATTGAGGAAATATAAGTTTCACCGTAATAGCGTTGCTTTATTTCTTCCTCTGACGCGCATTCAAAGAACAGCTCCACTGCTTCTTTGAGATTGCCCTTGGCCTCCTCAATATTTTCACCCTGACTAGCTATATCCAATTCAGGACACAATGACACATACATATCGTCTTCTTTGTGGATAATCGCTGTGAATTGTTTATAGTGCATAATTTATCACCCCACCGACCCTTCCAAACTCAGCCCCAACAACGCCTGCGCCTCTACCGCAAACTCCATCGGCAATTCCTTGAACACGGCTTTACAGAAACCATTGACTATCATCGACACCGCATCTTCTGCTGATATGCCGCGCTGCTGACAAAAGAACAACTGATCTTCGCTGATCTTGGAGGTCGTCGCCTCATGCTCAACTTGCGCCGAAGGCTGCTTGACTTCCACATAAGGAAAAGTATGTGCGCCGCATTTATCACCAACCAATAACGAATCACACTGGGTATAGTTACGGGCATTTTCTGCACTTTTCAACACCTTAACCAAGCCACGATAGGTATTCTGCCCTTTTCCCGCCGAGATGCCTTTGGAAATAATGGTGCTACGGGTATTTTTACCAATGTGGATCATCTTGGTGCCGGTATCAGCCTGCTGATAATTATTGGTCAGCGCCACAGAATAAAATTCACCGACGGCATTGTCTCCCCTCAAAATACAGCTGGGATATTTCCAGGTAATAGCCGAACCGGTTTCCACCTGCGTCCACGACACCTTGGAATTATCGCCACGGCAATCGGCGCGTTTGGTGACAAAATTATAAATACCGCCCTTGCCTTCTTTATCGCCCGGATACCAGTTTTGCACAGTCGAGTATTTGATGGTCGCATCTTTCAGCGCGATTAATTCCACCACCGCCGCATGCAACTGGTTTTCGTCACGCATCGGTGCCGTACAGCCTTCCAGATAACTGACATGACTGCCTTCATCGGCAATAATCAAGGTGCGTTCAAATTGCCCGGTGTTGGCGGCGTTGATACGAAAATAGGTTGATAACTCCATCGGACAACGCACGCCCTTGGGAATATAGACAAACGAGCCATCGGTAAATACAGCGGAATTTAAAGCCGCAAAGAAATTGTCCGTATGCGGCACTACTGAACCCAGATATTGTTTGACCAGTTCAGGATGGTCCCGCAAGGCTTCGGAAATGGGGCAAAAAATAATACCGGCTTCTTTCAGTTTGCCTTTAAAAGTAGTTGCCACCGACACGCTATCAAAAACCGCATCAACCGCGACACCAGCCAAGCGCTCCTGCTCATCCAGCGGAATGCCGAGCTTTTTATAGGCGTCGAGAACCTGCGGGTCAACCTCATCCAGACTTTTCGGCCCGTCTTCTTTACGTTTGGGCGCGGAATAATAACTGATGGCTTGATAATCAATGGGATCAAACTTAACAAAAGCCCATTCAGGCGCTTTCATAGTTTGCCAGTGCCGAAACGCTTTCAGGCGGTATTCCAGCATAAAATCCGGCTCATTCTTGACCTTGGACAGCTTATGGATAACCTCTTCTGTCAAGCCAGGCGGAAAGGTGTCGGTTTCCAGTACGGTCACAAAACCTTGTTTATATTCCTTACTGATCAGATTGTTGATTTCTTGTGCACTTGCTGACATACAAAACTCTCTTTAAATAACAGATAACCCATGCAAACATGCGGAATTATCTTTAATGGCTACCGGTATAAACTGGCGACGGAGATATAAATTTCTTTGGCTACAACGGCAGATCGGGTCATATCCTCCAACGTCACCGATTCTAAAGCCCCCTGTATGGTTTGGTTAATCAAACTCCAGTTGCTGCGTATTTCACAACCAGATGCCTGTTCACAGCCCTCGTTAGAAATGCTGCACTCGGTTAAGGCGATTGGCCCTTCCATTGCAGCGATAACAGCTGCAACGCTGATCCTTTCCGGTTCTCGCGCCAACACATAGCCACCCTTGGCACCACGCGTGGAACTCAAAATTTTGGCATTCAGCAACAGCTTCAGAATTTTACTGACCGTAGGTAAAGCAATACCTGTTGCCGTAGAGATTTCCACTGCCGCCTGAACCTGTGCATTATCTTTAGCCATAGCGCTTAGAATGACTATGGCATAGTCAGTTAACTTACTTATCCGTAACATACCCTGCCTCTGATTAATGCGTACTATTTTAGTACTATTTAAATTCATGGTAAAGTGATCTTTATTAATCGATGCAGCTTATTCCTTTCCATCCGAAATGGAACATCAGAGGCATAGATGACTCCAAATTGCATAATTGTTATTTAAGAACGCAACAGACATCCATGAGTTCAACACAAAAACTATTTGATCTGAATCAGTTATATTTTGACAATCGTTTCATCCGCGAATTGCCCGCCGATCCAGAAACCACCAACACACGCCGCCAAGTTATCGGCGCCTGTTATTCGCGTGTTCTACCTACGCCTGTTAGCAAGCCGCAAAAAATCGCTTACAGCCGGGAAGTCGCTGAATTACTGGATTTATCAGATAAAGTCTGTGAATCCGAACAGTTCGCCCAAGTATTCGCCGGCAACCAACTCACCGCTGGCATGGAAGCTTATGCCACCTGCTACGGCGGCCACCAGTTTGGCAATTGGGCAGGGCAATTGGGTGATGGCCGCGCCATTAACTTAGGGGAAATTATCAATCACCGCGGGGAGCGCTGG
>SBAV01000129.1 GCA_005239965.1 Methylobacter tundripaludum | reverse complement strand
GGCCATTATTGAGCTGGAACATTATGGCGTGCCGTTTTCCAGGACACCGGAAGGCAAAATTTACCAACGTGCTTTTGGCGGCATGTCTACGCATTACGGTAAAGAGCAGGCCAGGCGGACTTGTGCAGCGGCGGATAAGACTGGCCATGCCATTTTGCACACCTTGTATCAACAGGCGCTAAAGCACAATGCCGAATTCTTCGTTGAATACATCGCCCTGGATTTGATTATGCAGGATGGCGAATGCCGGGGTGTTTTGGCCTGGTGCCTGGATGATGGCTCGTTGCATTTATTTAAAGCCCAGATGACGGTATTGGCGACCGGCGGTTATGGGCGCAGTTATTTCTCCTGTACGTCTGCCCATACCGTAACCGGCGATGGCAATGCGATGGTGTTACGCGCCGGCTTGCCGTTGCAGGATATGGAATTTGTGCAGTTTCATCCGACCGGCATTTACGGTTCCGGGTGTTTGATTACCGAAGGCGTGCGCGGGGAGGGCGGTTATCTCACCAATTCCGGGGGCGAACGTTTTATGGAGCGCTATGCGCCTTCTGCCCGCGATCTGGCCTCACGCGACATCGTCAGCCGGGCGATGACCATTGAAATCAATGAAGGCCGTGGCGTAGGTAAACTGAAAGATCATATCTATCTCCATCTTGAACATCTGGATCCGGCGATTATTTATGAACGCCTTCCTGGCATTGCCGAAACAGCACGGATTTTTGCCGGTGTTGATGTTACCAAAGCGCCGATTCCGGTCTTGCCTACCGTGCATTACAACATGGGCGGTATTCCCACCAATTATAAAAGTGAAGTTGTCACCCTGGAAGATGATAATCCTGATAAGGTTGTACCCGGACTGATGGCAATTGGTGAAGCCGCCTGTGTTTCCGTACATGGCGCTAATCGCCTGGGTTCAAATTCGCTGTTGGATCTGGTGGTATTTGGCCGTTCCGCTGCTATACGCTGCTCTGAATTGATCAAAGCTGGAAGTGCCCACAAACCCTTAGCGGCTAATGCCTGTGAAAAAGCGTTAGATCGTTTCGATAAAATTCGTCATGCCAACGGTAGCCGAAGCACCGCAGAAATCCGTTTGGATATGCAAAAAGTCATGCAGAGCAAGGCGGCAGTTTTTAGGACGCAGACTACCTTGGACGAAGGGATTCACATGATGACTGATATTACCAAGACTTTTGCCGATGTACACGTCACGGATAAGTCCATGATCTGGAATACTGACTTGGTTGAAACGCTGGAATTGGATAATTTGCTAAGCCAATCCCTGGTCACCATCAGTGCGGCAGGCAACCGTAAAGAAAGCAGGGGAGGGCACGCGCGCGAAGATTATACCGAACGCGATGATGGCAACTGGCTGAAACATACACTAACCTGGCTAAGCGATGGTAATGTGAAAATCGATTACCGCCCCGTACATTTGTACACGTTAACTGACGAAGTCGATGTTATCCCACCCAAAGAGAGAGTTTACTGATGGCTGAATTCACCTTGCCGAAAAATTCGGTGGTATGTCAGGGCAAAACCTTTAAAGCACCTTCTGATGCAAAAAATATCCGGCGCTTTGAAATTTACCGGTGGGATCCTGATACCGGCGACAATCCACACATAGATGTTTATGAACTGGATATGGATCATTGCGGGCCTATGGTGCTGGATGCGATGATTAAAATCAAAAATGAAATCGACAGTACACTAAGCTTTAGGCGTTCATGCCGCGAAGGCGTGTGCGGTTCTTGCGCCATGAACATTAACGGCAAAAATACCTTGGCCTGTACCCATGACATGAATTTGTTCATGGGGCCTATTAAGATTTACCCGTTACCACACATGGCCGTTGTCAAAGATTTAGTGCCGGATATGACACATTTTTATGCACAGTACGCGTCTATCAAGCCCTGGATAGAAACCCAATCTTCGCCGCCCGCCGATACCGAACGCCTGCAAAGCAAGGAAGATCGCGCGAAACTGGATGGTTTGTACGAATGTGTATTGTGTGCCTGTTGCTCTACCAGTTGCCCAAGCTATTGGTGGAACAGTGAGCGTTATCTTGGCCCAGCGGTATTATTACAAGCCTACCGCTGGATTGCCGACAGCCGTGATGAAAATACCGGTGAACGCCTGGATGAGCTGGAAGACCCGTTTAAACTTTATCGCTGTCATACCATCATGAATTGCACCGATACTTGTCCCAAAAACCTTAACCCTGCCAAAGCGATTGCTGAAATCAAAAAATTGTTGGTCGAGCGAAAACTGGGGTAATGCTAATGAACACGCTGGCAAAGTTACGGTGGCAATGCCGGCGTGGTACATTAGAGCTGGATTTACTGTTAACACGTTATTTAGAAAATCACTATGTGCATGTAACTGATGAAGAAAAAGCCCTGTTTGCAGAACTGCTGGCTTTTGAAGATGATGTCTTACTGGAAATTTTAATGGGCGGAACAGCGAATCAGCCCCCCATACATGAAGTCCCTTATCCATAGCATACGCAATCCCTAAATTCCCCACACGTTTCAACTCATAACGTCGCCTTACAAAGTTTTTCATAACTGTCATAATGGCATGGCCGATTGTTTAATTTATTAAATTATCGCCAAAAAATACTATAGTTATGGGTAGTTTTCTCGAATTCAGGTCATAGAAGTGTTTTTACTCAAGTTAGAAGAGGTGGTATGGCGCTACCGTCGATTGTTGATTGTAATCATTGCGGTCATGGTCATTCAGCTTTTCGAGCTTGCCTTTTTACATTTTAAATACATGCTATTTACTGGCGGCTTCCTTCAACCGTTTTCTTATCAAACTTCCGCAGAACGTATAACGTTCATCCTTTTGTCACTTTGGTTTGATTTGGCGCTGTATGGCGCATTGGCCAGTTTATGGTTTTTTGTGGCCGGAAAATTAAAGCGGCACGGCATCATTATTTACTATTATTTTACCGTGCTAATTATAATTTCGGTGGGTATTTGGCTGGGGCTTAGATTTAGGGTGTTGTCTTATTTTAGCGATACGATCAACCTGCAAATCATAAAGAACTTAGGGGGAGGAAGCCTAAAAGAAGCCTTGGTATATGCCAGTAATGAAATAGCGCTATTTACCGGCGCTATCTGTGTGGTGATCTTGTGTGTGGTGTTTATATTAAATGCGCTGAGCAAAAATAACTATATACAACAACTGTCGAAAAAAGACGGTGCCCATAGCACTTATGTCATGATGTTAACAAGCGTTGTCGTTATAACCCCAATAATAACTTTCATCGCTTCCAACAATGATTTTTTCAGATACGGCCTGGAAAAAAAAATATCCTATCGCCTGATTAGCGATGGCCTGGATAAGCTGTCCGATGTTGATTTGGACGGTTTTGGCATTTTTGCATACCCCAAAGACAAAGCCTCTTTCAATGCGAACAGGTATCCGGGTGCCTTGGATATTCCGCAGGATGGCATAGACCAGGATGGTTTTTTGGGTGACGCCTTGGTGATGCCGGTTGAAAAAGACAATCTTGCTGAAATTAAACCCAAGCCGGGTAAACATATTGTTTTGATTGTATTGGAAAGTGCACGATTTGATGCGCTTGATCAACAGATCAATAATCGTTATGTGGTACCCACGATGCGCCAACTTGCCCAGCAAGGCACATCAATACTGCACGCCTACAGCCATACCGGTTATACCACCACGTCGCTTAAGGCTATTTTTAACAGGCAGTTGATTAACAGCAAAAGCAAAATTATGTTGGTTAATTTTTTGCGGGCGGCCGGTTATCAGTTTTCTATTATTTCGGCACAGGATGAATCATTCGGTGATGTTGCTGAAATTGTCGGCATGAAAAACAGTGGCGTCGATTATTTCGATGCACGAACAGCGATCAATGATCGGGTTTTCCCCAGTACCGATTCAGGCAGTCTTAGGCTCAGCGAGGAACGCATCATGGAGCAATTTCAAATTCGCGTAAAACAAGTTGACTTTTCCAAGCCACAGTTTTTTTATATCAATATCCAGGCAGGACATTTTCCGTATGCCTATCCCAAAATGGCTGAGCGTTTAATACATAATCCTATTCCCCGTTCAGAAATTAACCCAGCCAACAAAAACTGGGTTGCGGCAACGTACTGGAATGCGATGGCCAATGCCGATTGGGTTGTTGGAGAAGTTGTGGGGGCATTAAAAAACCTGTCGGTGTTCAATAATACCACGCTGGTGATTTTGGGTGATCATGGTGAATCTTTATTTGATGATGGTTTCCTGGGGCATGGTCATGCGCTTAACGATACCCAGACCCAGATTCCCTTAATCATTAATGATCCCAATATCGTTATTAGCAAGGATCCAATTGGCCAAACTGATGTTGCAGAGCTAACGATTCGTTCGGCATTGGGTGAAAAAAATTACCCAGTAAACAAAGACAAGCAGGTGTTTCAATTTGTCGGTAATTTGGCGCACCCTATCATGTGCGCCCATATCGCCAAAGAAGGTGTGCGTACCCTTTTTGATTTTCGCTCGGAAATGTTTTATTTCAGTGATTTAAATATCTGGAAACCTTATCAGGACACTTTGCAGGATATGCAATTGAAAGACCGGGCCATCAAGCTAATCCGCGAATGGGAATCCTTGCGCTGGCATGAGTTTATTGAAAACCGGTAAATGGTTCGGTGTGAATTATTTCACAGGCTTTTTAGTGACAAAGTTCACAGACAACACGTTTAAATACACCTAAGCTTAGTACGACTTCAATGTTTCGGTTTTAAAGTGCCACAACAAGGCCGGGTTACTAAACATTTGAATCAGGTTAACTATACTGTTAATCGCTGTCTGTATTTAATTCTGGAGTTCTGTGATGAAAAAATATAATCGAAAGTATCTTGGTATTGCCGCACTGACTGTAAGCTTGTTTTCAACGAGCCAGTTTGCCTATGCCTTCCAACCTGCGGGTGTTTCCTGGAAAATCAGCGACTTGGGCGTCAGTGCAGGCGCTGTCAAAGCCGGTGAAACGCGAGGAGGCGAGGCTCAAGTCTATATAGGCCTAAAATTCTCTGACGCGAAACAGCAGCTGCCTTTGTTGGTGCTGGTGCGTAATTGTGGACAAGACCTGGAAGTGGTCGGAAAGCCGGTGTTAAATTTAGAAAGTTTATTGTTAGGGCGGGCAAAATCCCCAGTTTATAACCCTGATTGGGTAAGTCCCGGGCCGCGTTGGCGTATTTGTCCTAGCGTTGATGCCGTGTTGATTAATGATGCGAAATCTAACCAAATTTTGCCTCTGGAAGTGGACTTCTTGCGGGCGGAAGATGGCGGCATAAGTCCACGTCTTGACTTGGATGTTTATGAGATCTCTGTAGAAGAGGTGCGGTCGCAACTGACAGTGGAAGAACTGGCGCGTAAGTATCGCAATCAGGAGCCTGCCGCTCGCGTTCCGGTATCTGCCGATTATTTTATATCCAAGGGTCAATTTGCTATCAGCGATTACCATAAGGCTTATGGTAATCCGGTACCGGCTTATACGCCCAAGAAGCCTTTCCCCAGAGGCGTTAAAGGCACCGGTGATTATGCTAAGTTAGCCAAGGTTATGCCGGTCGATGTCGAATCTTTCCGCCGTAAATTGCGGATACCGACTGATACTGGATTCGATAAATTGACTAGCCTTGACCGTTCCGTAAAGCTCTCTTCGGCACGCGGTTCCGCTAAGGAAGGCGCGCAAATTTGTTATCCGGAAAATCCCACTCCCAAAGCCATAGCAGAAGTAAGTGCGGCACCGAGCAGCCATAATTTGAGCGGACGGTTTTCTACCACATGGACTGCTGACCATAGTTTGCATTCCGCGTTTGGTTTTCTTGTTGAAGCCTGGAGCGTGAGTCCAGCCATTAAGCTGGGTTCTACGTGGGTACAAACCAACGGCCAATGGAACATTGATGTGCCGGCCTCGCTAGGCTTTCATGGCGGGGCAATCCGAATCAACTACCTGTCTTATAACAGTTATTACGCGCCGCAAAACAAAGACAGCAATAAATATTGGTGGTCTGATGCCTGGAATGTGACCAGCAGTTCTTTCAATACCGGACACCGTTTTGTCGATACTGACGGCGGTACGTATAACGGCCTAGGCGAACTGGTCAACAGTGCCATGACCATGTGGTCACGTTTGTATTGGGATGCTGGCATTAACCCTGTGGCTGCCAGTCCCATCAAATTTTTCTTTCCTAACACTTGGTATGATTGTGGCGATGGCACCGGAAACCCCTGGAGCTGTGCAACGTTCGAGGGCGATCAAATCTGGTTGATTGCTTCACACGGCGTACAGGGTGATGTGGTGAATCATGAAATGGGCCATGCGTTGCAAGCCAAATTTTGGGATGGCAAGCGGGCGGCAGGTTCAGGGGGCTCACATACGTTAAGCGGCTGTTATCCTAGTCGCTTAGGTTTGGCTTTAGGGGAAGGTTTTGCCAACTTTATGGGGGCGTGGGTTGGTTACCCTGAGCGTAATCAAGCCGAAGGCAGCTTTGGTAGTGGCATCTGGGGCTTAAGCTTTGAGCCTGAACAACGTACTTCTCCCCCTAATTGTAGCAATGGCTGGGAAAATGAGACCTGGGTTGCCCGCACTTTCTGGGATTTACACGATACCCATGCGGATGGCGATGATATTTTATGGTTTAATTATCCGGGAGCTGTGATTTCGCTGTTTCTCAATAACGGTGTAGCCAACAGTAATGATGCGCGGGATATGCGTTTTTATAGAAACATTTATAAAAATGCGGCTTCGGCAGGGCATCAGGGCTTTATTAACGATATATTCAATCAAAATCGGCAATAGCTTCTAGTCGTTTTTCATACCACGGATAATATCCCTGAAGGATGTTATCCGTGTTGAAACTTTTGAAGCAAATAGTAACTTGAAAAGAATAAGGCGCATCTTTCGCGAACGATGCGCTTCCTTGCCACGGCAGTATTCTATGTTTAGTACACTTTATCGGGTTGTTTTTAATTGTCATTTGACAATCACCTATAACCCATCTACTATCATGGAAAATTGACGAGATAACCCATGCCCCATCCCAATAAAGAAATCGCGGCCGCTTTAAAATCACGCCAAGCAAATTCGACGCATTGTTGATAACTGCGTAAAACACAAACCTGTGTGAGGAATAAGTATGGTTGATTATGATTTCACCCTTAAGTTTGACATTTCTGGCCTTGAAGGCGAGCCAGACACTTTTTTGGATCAACTTTATGAATCAGGCTGCGATGATGCCATTATTGGCATTGGTCGACTTGGACGCATCTCTATGAATTTCACCAGGGAAGCCAAGACAGCATCAGAAGCTGTTTTGAGTGCATTAAGCGATGTACAAAAAGCCCTCCCTCAAGCGAAGCTAATTGAAGCCACTCCCGATTTTGTTGGTTTGACCGATATTGCCGATATTTTGGGATGCAGTCGCCAAAACATCAGAAATTTGCACATCAAATATCAATCATCTTTCCCAACGCCTGTTCATGAGGGTAGTACAACCCTATGGCATCTCGCCAAGGTGTTGCCTTGGTTCAAGGGCAAAGGCAACTATACTGTGGAAGATAGCTTGCTTGAAATTGCACTGGCCAATATGAAAATTAATCTGGATCGGCAAATGGGTGATATTTATACAACCCAATAAGTTGTAATGGCTGTTGTTGCATGATTGATTTTCCATTCAATACGAACTGTGCATATTGTGGTTAACCATTTGAGTGAAGCTATTGGGTATCGGAAGTTGGATCGTAGGGTTTAGTGCAATAAGAGATGGATTTGTCCTATGGACTGGGCGATTTATTCCCCTTGCTTTATGTTTCTGGAGAAAACTATTGAGTTCCTATTCATCTGAAAAAAAACAAAAACTGAAATTTATAGGAATAGAAGTTTATGAATAACTTTGAAAGCATGGTTGAAACTCTTAACCAATTATTAGAATCAAATAAGGAGAGTTGGCTATTGGGGGCAGGAATTAGTTGTGATGCAAATATACCTCTAATGGATTCTCTAACTAAGCGGGTTAAGACCATTCTTACAGAAGCTGATATCGGTAAAAATAAAAAAATATATGAATCGCTCGGAGCTAATCTTGATACAACTGCACATATTGAGCACTATTTAAGTCATTTAGGTGATTTGATAGCCCTTGCAGAGCGCTCCAAAGATAAATGCTCTTCAATTAATGGCGAAACTTACAGCATTTTCATTTTAAATCAGTTACTAAGTTATATTGAACTTGCACCTGGACAATTTGCCCAATTATCTATTGGTCAACAAATATTTGGGGGCTAAAATGAAACCTTATTCCCATGATTTAAGGGTTAGAATTCTCAATTACTCATTAACTCATACAATTCGGGAGACAGCCAAAATCTTTCAGGTCAG
>SBAV01000482.1 GCA_005239965.1 Methylobacter tundripaludum | reverse complement strand
GCTTTGAAGCGGAAAGATTCATCTTACTGCTTTAAACCTCGAAGGAAACGCCCCGTGCGGACCCGCATGCGGGGTGTTGTGGGGGCTGGGGGAGAGAAACCCCCGGCTACCCGATTAGGCATCGCTGCCGTTAATCGAGCCTAGCTCCTTTTCGCGCTGATGAACTATAAATGTTTATGCGTTCACCCTCAGTTAGGGCTGCTATGTTTTCTGTTGCAAGTGTTCCTGGCAAACCATTTTTTCGTTGAATTAACTCGATAATCTGATGATCACCAATTTTGGAAAGAAAAGCTTGATCGGCGATGTTTGAACGGACAATCGGTGTCAGACTCCTAATGCCAGGAATACCTGTGTAGGATTGGTAAGCTTCTTCAATATCCTGTACAGAATATGCTACATGGTGAACCGCACTATTTCCCATACGGCCTAGAAACTGACTGATAAGATCGCCTTGAGTGTGTGGTGCCACGCCAACAATAGCCTCTTCTCCAAAACACACAGTCGTGAGGTACTTCCGATCCATCCAATGGACGTTGTCAGCTACATTTGTATCGTTTGGCCACAAGCATAGAGGCTCGACTTCACTTCCACCCCACTCGATCAAAGATTCGCGCAGCTTTTGAAGCTCAGAATATGTCGTGCACGCAACCGCGACGTGATCAACCCTTGCATCCGCTAGTAAGCCCGTGTGCTTGGTCATTGATGGCGGGAGGATATACTTGTGGGCCGTGAGTCGCTGAACTACATCCGGCCAAACATGATTAAAGGGCATTTTGGTTCTCGTTCAATGGCGCCAAGCTATAGGCATACATACGCAATAGCAAGCCCAAGATATGCAATAAAAGAAACACTTAGCATAAAGGTCATTATTGGCATTGACGGCAACCATGGATATAAGCGCCGCAGCATCCGTTCATTGATGAACAATCCAATGATCAACACCACAGAACCAAACGCCGATAATATCCCGTTTAGGTAATTAAGTTGTTGGGGTTGCGCGATGAAAGTGGACACGAATGTCATGCCAAGCATAAACAAAAGGAAGGCTATATAATTCTGTTTCGCCTCCTTTTCTGAAGTTATATCGTCGTTCTTTGAAGAAGAATGAAGTAACCCTATCCTCATGCTTGTATTGACTTTTGATAATGAATCGGCTGCCGTAAGCCATGTATCGGCTAAAAAAAGCCCTATAAAAAGATAAAACACCCCTGCTATGAATGGGTTTTCATATGCAGCCGCATCTCCAAGTGCTGTTATGATTCCGATACCAGTAGGAGCACCCTGATCAGCAGGGAATGAGACGTATGTGATATACATGAGGAGTGCAATAATAATTGCATTTACTCCCAACCCAATCCACAGGTCGTGGTTCAGTAATCTCATTGACTTGGCATAGTTGTGCTTACTGTTAAGTGTGTCCTTAATCACCGGGAATGCCGGTCTATAGTCGTTGAATTCCGATGAATTCAACCCAGACATTCCCATGCCTTCATTTCGAACCCACCCTGAGTACAGAACGTTCCAAAGACCTCCAAGCCCAGCAAAAACTATTGCAGTAACAAGTAACTTTGCATCCGCGTGGTCCCAGTTTTCTAGTGGTAAGGTAAGCTTAAAATCATATATCGCGCGAAAGAATTCAGGCTTGAAACCACCATTAAAGATAGTCCACCCAAATATAACTAGCACAACGATCAGCGACAGTGCTGCCAGGCTGGACATGAATGTCGATATCAGTCGATGGGCACGCCTAGTTGTAATCAGAATGATGAAGTAGAGGATATTTAGTCCCAGTGCAAAATATTTTCCTGCTTCAGCCAAATCAAACGATGTCGCAAATATGGCATTGAACATCTTAGTGAGTGCGATTCCAGCCGACGCGGTGTAGCTCGCGATCCAGATAGTTGTAATAAGAAATATCACCCAGGTAAGGACGGCAAAACTACGGTTAGATTTGACTAATGTTGGGAAGTGCGATTCGCCAAAGACGACAGCGTGTCGTGCCAGATAAGCGAACATGGGGAGCTGAATCAAGCAAGCAGGAATGAGTAGAAAAAGAAAGTAGAGCCCATACTTTACCGTGAGGTATGGCCAGTGAATTAGTTCACCAGTTGCCTGTCCGAATGCGAGAAGGACAATGGCCGGGCCGAAAAGTCTGAGCCGAAAGGGGTTCTTAAAGGGAATCTCAACACCGCTATCGTTGCTTGTTGTCATTTGTTTGCCTCTATGTGGATTAGCGGTTGATCAAACATTGGAACTGTCACGAGGGTCTTACGCTCCATGTTGTTCACTAACCGTATCTCAATGTCCTTATTAGAGACGTCTGCAAAAGGTATGTTCTGCCATATAACCTCTCTTGTTTCAGGCAGCGTCTTCATTTGCGATGGGGGATAGAGTTCAATCAAGGCTCCGGGTCTCGTTGAACCCAACAATCGTACCCTGACGGTTATTGAGCCATATTTTTGCGACTCAAGGTCCAAGAAGGCCTTTTTTCCATAAGGGATAAGGAATAATACGAGAATGACCCAGAGCAAGCTAAGTTTTGGTTGTTTGATAAAATCTTTAAACTCTGGCAAAAGAGTTTGCGCCTCGGTTTTCTGTGTTTC
>SBAV01000166.1 GCA_005239965.1 Methylobacter tundripaludum | reverse complement strand
TAGCAACAGCGAAAGCCTGGGGCGCAGTCAATATGGGCGTATCTTCACGCAGCCTTGCAGGCGTAGCCATACAGCGGCCAGATTTCATGAATGCTTTGGTAGACGTAGCGGACGGAAAAATAATGCCGGTACCCGGCGGGGTTCTTATCCGTGATGCGGAAAACAATATTGTTGGCGCAGTCGGTATCAGTGGCGATGTGTCTGATCAGGATGAAAATTGTGCAATTGCCGGTATTGAATCGACAGGGTTTTTTGCGGGCGTTTGATTAATACCTTGTTTCGTATCACGTCCCAACCTTTGAGCCAAGACTCGGTAGAATTTGCTGGATACAATGTAGCACTCCAAAAAAATCAATCCGGATCGCTTATGGGTTTGTCGACTGTCAATTCAGTCCAGCCAACAACGGCTCTATAGACAAGAATTACAAATGTTGGGATCAAAATAAACAAGCCAATGCCCATCGTAAACGTTAAACCGGCTAAAGCAAATCCTGCCAACGTTATCCACACGGTTTTGATTTGCCACTCGAAATGAGATTGAAGCCACGTTCCTTTAACAGCATCTCGATTAATAAAATTAATAACGACACCGGCCAGCAAGGGCAATCCGCCCAATGTAAAAGCAAAGGCCTGACAGACATACACCAAGGTAGTCAGTATTTTTAGCTTCTCTAAACTCTCGGCGCCTTTCTTTTTAGTTATTAAATTATTCATAAAATTTACCTCTTTGTATGGCGGAATTTTATTTGTCGCCCCATTGCGGTTTAACATACCCGATAACAACACCTAACAGCCTTTTTCCCTAATCTACAGAAATTCATTTATTAAAAAATTACTTATATTTTAAATGACATCTCTCATTGATAATAATTCCATGAAAATTTAATCTTTGCCCCGCTATTCATTATGACAAAAATTAGGCCCAGGCAAAGTACCTTTACAGCATTTAAATTGAAACTCAATTAGTGTAGCCTACGAGTTCATGGCTAATACTCACATCAGCACATCCAATAGCTCTCCCCTAAAGCGGCCCCTATCAATGAACAGAAGATCTTTCCTAAAATTGGCGCTGTCTGGTGGCACATTTGTTCTGATGGGAAGTTATCCGATTTTCATCGAAAGAAACATCGTTCAGGTTAATCACTATAAAATTCCAATCCACAATTTGCCGATCTCGTTTCATGGCTTTAGATTGGCGCAGTTAACCGATATCCACTTGGGCTTTCTGGTTTCAAAAGCCTTCGTTGAAGAAATAATTCACCGTACCAATCGCTTGAGTGCAGATATCATCATTTGTACCGGTGATTATGTGCATGGACAAAACACTGTTCAGGAAATCGACCAGGTATGGCCACTTTTGGCCAAGCTCGATGCCAAGTACGGCGTGTATTCGGTACTGGGTAATCATGATCATTGGGCAGATACTGACAGATCGCTGTATTGGCTGGAAAGAACCGGACAAAATCTTCGCCATCAAAGTAAGCCTATTTACAAGGGTAAGGAAAGAATTGTGCTGGGCGGTGCCGGTGATTATTGGGAAGACCAGCTAAAGATTGATGCGGTTTTTGCCGATTCCGACGAAAATGATTGCAGAATTTTGTTGTCGCATAATCCCGATTCAGTGGATACCGAGTTTATAACCCCATTGTCTTTAGTCATCAGTGGCCACACCCACGGCGGCCAAATCGTCATCCCGATGGTAGGGGCCATTGTGTTGCCGGTCAAAAACAAGACCTATTCCAGCGGCCTGATAGCCACGCCTAAAACGCCATTGTTTATCAGTCGCGGCATCGGCTGGGCGATTTTGCCGGTCAGATTCAATTGCTATCCGGAAATTGCAGTCATGGAGTTGGTTAATCCGAAGTTACTGGCGTAAAAACAAGCAGAATGGACGCGTTGCGCATTGTTCGCAGGGTTGATTAACAACTGGCAAAAAATTGATTTAAGTCAAACCTGTTAAATTATGAACTGCGAGAATAAAGTCTCACAATAAAAACGAATCAGAGGAGAGTATTATTATGGCTTTAATCACTTGGACTGCGGAACAATACGGCACCAATGTTGGCTTTGCAGATGAAGAACATAAAACATTATTTGGCTTGTTAAACAAGCTGTATGACGACGCTACAGGCGGCGCAAGCCGTAGCACAATCGGTGCGTCATTGGATGCATTAATTTCTTACGTGGTTGATCATTTCGCCCATGAAGAAAGAGAAATGGAAGCAAAAGGTTATGCTGGCCTGGAGGCTCACCATGCAGAACACGTAGCGTTAGTTGGCATTTGCGCGGATTTACAAAAGAAATTCCATGCCGGTGAAGCAGATGTCACCGAGGAAGTAGGTCAAATGGTTAAAGGTTGGCTGGATAACCATATTCCAACATTTGATAAACCCTATTCAGCCGTATTATCGTAATTTAATGCCTTAAATTTTTTTGCTTAAGTTTTAGGGTCATAAGATATTGATATGGCCCTTTTTATACAAATTGATGCTGAAATGATTCAGGAGATAGTCCTAACGGTCGAGAAGTGTTCACCTCAAAATTGGCAACCCTGAGTCAACACCCAAGTTTTGCGCCCTGTGCCTCAACAAATGATCCATCAACACAATCGCCAACATGGCTTCAGCAATCGGCGTGGCGCGTATGCCCACGCAAGGATCATGGCGGCCTTTGGTGACAACTTCAATAGCCTCGCCTCTGACATTAATGCTTCTGCCCGGCAAATGCAGACTGGAAGTCGGTTTTAAGGCAATACTGGCAACAATGTCTTGCCCACTGGAGATACCGCCCAAAATGCCACCCGCATGATTGCTTAAAAAACCTTCCGGGGTGATTTCATCTCGAAACTGAGTGCCTTTGGTGTTGATACAGTCAAAACCGCCGCCAATTTCAACACCTTTTACCGCGTTGATGCTCATCAAGGCATAAGCAATCTCCGCATCCAAACGATCAAAAATAGGTTCGCCCAATCCTGGCGGCACATTACTTGCCACCACCACTATACGTGCGCCGATGGATTCGCCTTCCTTGCGTAGCGCATCCATGTAAAGCTCCATTTCCGCCACTTTATCGACATCAGGACAAAAAAACGGGTTGTTACCGATTTCATCCCAATCGATTTTGTCGATACTAATCGGGCCGAGTTGCGATAAATAGCCACGCACCTCAATACCGACAACTTGCTTGAGATATTTTTTGGCAATCGCGCCGGCCGCTACCCGCATGGCCGTTTCGCGCGCGGAAGACCGGCCACCGCCACGGTAATCCCGAAAGCCGTATTTATGCTGGTAGGTATAATCGGCATGGCCGGGCCTGAAGCTTTCGGCGATATTGGTGTAATCTTTAGAGCGTTGATCGGTATTTTCAATCAACAAGCCAATGGGAGTGCCGGTGGTTTTGCCTTCAAACACACCCGAAAGAATTTTGACTTCATCCGCTTCCCGGCGTTGGGTGGTATGCCTTGACGTACCCGGTTTGCGCCGATCCAGATCGATCTGCAAATCCTCTTCACACAAAGGCAACCCCGGCGGACAACCATCGACGATGGCGCCCAGCGCCAAACCGTGGCTTTCACCAAAGGTAGTGACGGTAAATAATTTTCCAATGCTATTGCCCGACATATTAAGCTAGCGCCTCTTCAAAAATAGGTTGGTGTTCTCGAACCTGTTCGGCAGTCAGCAAAAACACACCATCGCCACCGCGTTCAAAACTCAGCCAGTAGAAAGGCACATCAGGAAACATATTTTGTAAGGTTTCTGCACTGCTACCCACTTCCACGATTAAAATCCCCTGCTCAGCCAAATATTCATCGGCCTCGGCCAGTATACGTATAACAATATCCAGACCCGAATGCCCGCCTTTAAAACCCATCGCAGGTTCGGCATGGAATTCTGTCGGTAACTGTTCCCATTCCTCCAGGCTGACATAAGGCGGATTGCTGACAATCACATCGTACTTGCTGTCTGGCAGGTCATTAAACAAGTCAGAATGATATAAAGTTACAAAATCGTCTATATCATGTTTGATGACATTCTTCTCGGCGACCGCCAAGGCATCGGTTGATAAATCGACTGCATCAATCAAGGCATCGGGAAACGCATAAGCACAGGCTATGGCAATACAGGCGCTGCCGGTACACAAATCCAGAATACGTTCAACACGATCTTCGTTCACCCACGGCAAAAAGCGCTGTTCGAT
>SBAV01000283.1 GCA_005239965.1 Methylobacter tundripaludum | reverse complement strand
GTTCTGTGGACAAGTCCAGATTAACCCCTGCCGCTTCCAGTACATCGGCGCTGCCGCAACTGCTGGATACCGAACGGTTGCCGTGTTTGGCCACTCGGCCTCCTGCTGCGGCAACCACAAAAGCGCAGGTCGTGGAGATATTGAAGGTATTTGCGCCATCGCCGCCGGTACCGCAGGTGTCGATAATATGAGCGCCTGTGATGGGGACTTTGCTGGCCAATTCGCGCATGACTTCTGCGGCGGCGGCAATTTCGTCCACGGTTTCGCCTTTGCAGCGCAGGGCGATCAGGAAGCCGGCAATCTGGGCATCGGTTGCGTTGCCGGTCATTATCTGCCGCATCACCTCACGCATTTGCTCAGTGCTGAGGCTGTGCCTGTTCAATAAGGTGGCGAGTGCTTGTTTTATATCCATGGGACAATTAAGGCTGAATGTAGGGGCGCAAAATCTTGCGTCTCTACACTTTCTTCAAAAAACAGGTTTTGAGCACCAAGCCTTTAACCTTTTCTGCGTTGCATTCAATGACTTCCTCATCGTCTTCGTTAAGGCGGATATTCTTGATGACCGTTCCCCTTTTAAGGGTAACAGAGCTGCCTTTTACTTTTAGGTCTTTAATGACTTGCACTGAATCGCCGTCATTAAGTGGGGTGCCATTGCTGTCTTTTACGTTCATGGTTTTTTTAGTGTAAGGTTATCGAAAAGGTTTTAATGTTGATGATTATCGTGCCAAATGCGGTTTTTAGCCAATTCTACGTCATTCTATGTCAATATGAGCTTTCGTGCGACGCAGAAATGGCAGTTTCCTCAGTTTGCTACTGGCGGCCAATGTAATTTTGTTCGGAAGGTGCTTTAGTCAAGGTGCTTTAGTCTTCGTTAGATTGTAAATCTTCTCGGCCAGATTTTTTTTGCACTTCAAACAGGTATCGTTTACCTGTGCCTCGGTCTGCCAGCCGCCGCCTAACGCTTTGTATAGCGCAACCAAGCCGGTTGAAATACCGGCTTCGCTACGGGTTAATTCGCTTTCGGTTTGATAAAGGGATTGATAGCTGCTGAGCACGTCAATAAAGCCGGTCAAACCTTTTTCATAGCGTTCATTCGCCAAATGCACAGCCAACTCATTAGCAGCTACCGCCTGATCCAGTGCTTGATAACGTTGTTGTTCCTGCGCATAGGCAACTAAAGCATCCTCAACGTCTTTAAAAGCATTTAAAACTGTCTCCTGATACGTCAAAAAAGCCTGTTCTGATTGAACTTGTTTGCTTTTAATATTGGCTTTTAGCTGCCCCCAGTTAAAAATCGGCAGGGTTAACGAAGCGGCCGTAGACCAGGATTTTCCTACCGGCGTAAAATCCTTGATACTGGAATTTTGCAAACCCAAGAAGGCTGACAGGTTGATTTTAGGATAAAGTTCAGCCGTTGCGACACCAATATTGGCAGTTGCCACGGCCATCAGTCGCTCGGCGCGGCGAATATCCGGTCTGCGCTTTAATAATTCCGAGGGCAGATCAGGGATCAGCGTTGTGCTTGCAGTCGGAATGGTTGCTTGTTCACCTTGTGCCGTTAAATCATTAGCATCAAAATAATTTAAGCGCACCCTTAACGCATTGGGTTCCCGGCCAAGCAACGCACTCAGGGCGTGAATAGATTGCTGAACCTGCGTTTGATAGGTGGCAACATCGGCTAAAGTGCTAGCAACCATAGATTGTGCCTGCGTCACTTCCAGACTGCTGGCCAGGCCGGATTGTTGGCGGATTTCAGTCAGTTGCTCGATTTCTAGCTGGGCTTCCAGGTTTTTTTGCGTGATAGCCAATAGTTTTTGCTGGCTGCGTAAGGTGATGTAATTTCTGGCCACTTCCGCCAGTAAGGTGACCAGCACATCACGGCTGTTTTCGATTTCGCTATCAAGTGTAGCATCAGCCGCCTCAGCTGCTCTTCTGGCACCACCGAAAAAATCCAGCTCCCATTCTGCATCAAAACCAGCCTGAAAAATATTGATCAGTTGATTACCAACGCCTATGCCACCGCCGGCAGTGCTCGATTGCGAACCAGCCGATGAATTATTAAATCGCCGTATGACACTGCTCTTAGCCGATAGGCTGGGTAATGCCGCCGCAAAAATAGCCGTGCGTTGGGCGCGGGTATCTTTGATTCGAGCCAAAGCTTGCTTAAGATCGAGGTTGGCGGCAATGGCATCTTTGATCAGTTTATTAAGAATGGGATCATTAAAAATCTGCCACCATTGATCCGTTTGCATGGATTTGGCGGATGCAACAGTCCATTGTTTGGGAACGGCAATCTCAGGACGATGGTAATCAGGCCCCACAGCTTGGCAGGCAACCAGCAACAACGCCAGGCACGGTACTAAAGCAACCGTTTTCATGATGCGCCTTTGGGGGGCGATTTTATGGTTTCAGGTTGCGGTGAATAATCTTGCGCCTCAATAAACACATCCATTTGTTGACCGACGTAGACCGTCACCTGACTGGGATTAAAACTGTACAAAGCCTGCAACACACGGGTATCGACCCGTTCTGTGCTGTCGCCGGTCAATGATTTCTTGGGTACGACAAAGGGTTCAACATAAGCAAAACTGAGGTTAACCTTGAAAGCACTGTTACCACGCAAATAAGCTATGGCAGGACGGCTTTTGTCAAAGCGCCAGGCATCGTTTTCATCAATATCAACACGCACATGGAACTGATCCAGATTGCCCAAAACCAGTAATGGCGGATTTACGTCCCCAGCTTGAGCAAATTCGCCAGGACGGATATTCACCTGCAATACTTCACCTTCAACAGATGCCCGTACCACCAGCCGGTCCAGAGTCGTTTGCATATCGATGATTGCCGCTTCTGCCTGCCGTACCGATGCAGACGCGCTCGCCAGATGGGCTTTGTTAATCAACAAGGCATTGCGGCGCTTTATTAATTCCTCACGACTGATAGCCCGTTTATCGGTCACAGCTTCCGCTAACTGGCTCAGTGATTTACTGTCTGCAACATTAGCTTGGGCGACATTCACATCTGCTTGTGCTTTGGCCAAATCGGCCTGTTTAAGGAGCAATTGCGCCCTGGCTTCGCGGTCATCCAAATAAAATAAGGGCGTACCTTTCTTGACTTTGTCACCCACCTTAACCGCTACTTTAACTGCGATACCCGATAACGGCGTACCAATCGCAATATTTTGGGTTTTGGATTCAATAATGCCGGAGCCTGCGATGAAAGCTTTAAAAGGTGCCGAAGCCGGTTCAACAACCGCCGGCGCAACTGGCACAGGTTTATTGCTACTGACGACTTTGTAAGAAGCAAACATAAAGCCTGTCAAAGATAAAATGGGAAGTAAATATCGGAGTTTCATAACACTTCCTGTAAAGAGATTATTTAAGCTGAGCTGCATTATCGACAACTTTTACGATATGGCCGTCATCCATTTCCGCAATGCGATCGGCGAAGTTAAAAATCCGCGCGTCATGCGTGACGATAACTAAGGCACGATCTTGACTTAAGGCAACTTCTTTCAGTAGGTTCATGACATTGTGCCCGGACTCATGATCCAATGCGCTGGTGGGTTCGTCACACACAATCAGCCTTGGGCTATGCACCAAAGCCCTGGCTATCGCTACCCGCTGTTGCTGTCCTCCGGACAGTTGTGACGGTATAGACGTAACGCGCTCGGCAAGGCCGACTTGCTCCAACACATGGATGGCTTTACATTCGGCCTCGGCGCGTTTTACGCCATTAATAATTAGCGGAACCGAGACATTTTCAGCCGCAGTCAATGCCGGCAAAAGATTGAAGGCCTGAAATACAAAACCGATGTTCTGCGCCCTAAAGCGCAATTTGTCTTTGCTGCGCATGGTCAACACATCGTGTCCGAATAACTCGCAAAGCCCGGAATCCTGATCGAG